>PQAQ01000168.1 GCA_003105305.1 Candidatus Methylomirabilota bacterium | reverse complement strand
CAAGGATGTGCATGACCTGCACGTGTGGAGCCTCAGTTCACACGTCTACGCGATGAGTTGCCACATCCAGGTTTCGGATCTGCAGGGCAGCTACGGCGATCGATTGCTCGATCGGATCAATCAGATGCTGAAGGAGCGGTTTGGCATCGCGCACACCACGTTCCAGCTCGAGTCGGAGGTCTGCGCGCCGGAGCACGCCTGTACCCTGAATTCCAAAGAGCCCCCAACGGTTCTTCAGTCGCACTGAGGCGCGTGGGTTCGCCTTTTGCCTTTCCGGCCTTCAATCGAACGCGGCCAGCCCGTACCCCACATCTCATACAACGGAAGCAATACGAGCGCGCCATATCCTACCCACATCCCGAGCCAGGCTGCGAGTTGCAGGAGGGCGAAAGCGGCAGACCCATACCGAATGAGCCACGGCCCGGCGATATCGGCCTGCGAGGAGAAGAACGCCAGACCGATAACGGGCCATTTGATTCGCGGAGGCAGCCCGGTCGCGAGAAAAATGTGGGCGAGGGTGAGGAACACAATTCCTATAATAAAAGCGTGGAAATGGGTCGTTTCAAGAAGCTGAGTGAAGGTCTTGGGATACGTCATTTCCTGCGCCAATTCCCCACCGCGATAGTAGGCGACGACCAGATCATAGGTGGCGCCGATCCGCTTGAGCTGATACAGACCAATGGTCAGCATCCCCACCGCGATAAAGATCAGGAAGCCGGTATAGACGATCTTGACCTCCTGGCTGGCAACTGAGAGCCTATAAGCAGGGTAGGAAAAGTTTTTCAACGGACACTCGCCGCCAAGGTCGCGGTTACGGCTTCGAAGCGAACCGCCTCGTTGAATCCCCGGGTGCACATCTGTCTCCCACCCGAACGAACCAGCAAGCCCTCAGCCCCTGAGACTCGTCTCACGGCAGCAAGGCCTTGTTCTTCGTCAAGGATAGTCATCGCCTTGGAGAGGGCTTCCGCTTCAGTGGCGGTCCGGGTCGCGGCGACGCCCAGGCGGTGATCGCGGAGCGGGAACCCATCGCGCGGATCGATCAGATGGCTCAACCGAATCCCTCCGATCTCGAAAAAGTGACCGTAGCTCTCGGAGACACCGAGGCATTGATCTTTCAGATATGCCAGGCCGAGCGACCCACCATCACCATCTTCGAGCAGTACAGACCAACCCTCCCGTTCTGGAGGCGATCCAAGCGCGGCGAGGCTACTTCGTCCGAAGTTGATGAAAGCACTTGCGATCCCCTCCTGAGCCAGGATCGCGCCCAGTCGGTCTACAGCGTATCCCTTGCCAAGACCGCCCAAGTCCACGCGCATACCGGCGCGCTTCAGTTCCGCATTTCCGTCTTGAAACAGCCGGATGGCAGCAATCCCCGTTCGCGTGAGCGCTTCCGTCACCAGTACGGGCGAGGGTATGATCCCGCGCTGTTCAGCCGCGCCCCAGAGGTCGAGGAGGGGTCCGATGGTAATGTCCATAGCCCCGTCGGTTGCTTGGCCCAAGAATACCGCGATCTGGAGGGCTGACCAGAGCTCCCGATCGATCTTGACGGGTTCCCGCCCTGCGTGTCGGTTGAGCCGGTTCAGATCACTGTCGTCATCATAGGCCGAGAAAATCCCCTCCAGGCGCCGGGCCTCCTGAAAACATCGGGCCAGCGCCCGCCTACCCTCCTCCTGCGACTGATGATAGAGCGTGATCTCTAACAAAGTTCCCATAACATAGTGAATCTCTCGGAGCGGCGGCAACGAGTTCATGGGCGATGGGACTCATTGAGGAGAACAAGCTGGGCCAGCGCCAGAACTTTTCTCACCCCTCGACCGATTGATTGGACCGAGAGGGTCGCGCCGGCGATATTGACGATATCCCGATAGGGCAGAAGGGGGGCTGCGAGATCCTTGTCCTCATACTGACGCATGAAGCGCCGGTCCCGCACCTCTGCCCCGTACGCCTCACGATAGGTCATGAGGGCGACATCCTTGACCTTGCCATCCGGCTTGACGCCCACAATAAAGGTGATGGGGCGATGCTTGCCGATCTCTTCGGTAATGACGGCAAAGCCAAGACGTTCGTCGTTTCGACGCGCGGTAAAGACGACATAGGCATCCTCCCAGATGGACGGCCGCGTGCGGCCCAGGAGCGCCCTCATCTTTTCCCGCAGGGCCTCCGTCGATGGGACCACCTTCTTTTCGAACCGGGTGGCCTCTGGAAAGACCGCCTTGGCGGCGTCCTCTTCGGAGAGAAATACCCCCTCCTGCGCGTACAGCAGGTCCGGTCTCATCGCCAGGAGAGCCGGCGTAAGCAATGTAGTCAAAAAGCGCCGTCGGGAAAGCATCGGCATCGTTATAGCACACGGGACCGGAGAGGGCAAAGGAGAAGCATGCCCCTTATACCCAGAGGCCTAACGGGCTACTCGGTGACGCTAAAGAGCGCCATCATGCCTGCAGTAATGTGATCGTTCACATGACAATGATATAGCCAGGCGCCAGGATTATCCGGCACCATGTCCGCGGTCTTCATGCTCCCCGGCAGCAGTTCCACCATGTCCATGCGCATTCCCATAATCAGCGCCGTCTGGCCGTGCCAGTGCGGTGTGTGCAGATCCACCTCATTGCCGTAGGCCTGCACGTACCAGCGCACCCGCTCCCCCTGTTTCATGGTCAACCCGGGCACGTTACCATAGACATAGCCGTTGATCGAGTGCATGAGATTACTCTCCAGGAACTCACCGTCTTCTAACAGCCTTTTACGAACCTTTATTGGCCGTCCGGTAAATCTATCCACGTTGTCAAGCAGATAGTGGCTGGTGTTTTCATCGAAAACCGTGAACACGGTCACGAACTCCCGGTCGATATCGTTCGGCGAGCCGTCAGGATTGGCGCTGCCCCGGCGCGTGATGATGAGTGGCCCGATCAAGCCGGCATTCGTGTCGCGCGGCTCATCCGTGTGGGCGTGGTACATCCAGGCAACGGAGCTTCCATCCATCGGCCCTGGGCCCGACCGCTCCAGGACCTGCCAGATATACGTGTGGGAACCGCCGGGAGGAACGGCGTCGTCGGCCTTGTCGGATCCGGAGGTGCCGTCGTTGTATGGAGCGCCCTCGGAGTCCTTCCGATAAAAGACCCCATGCGGGTGCATACTGGTGGGGAAACCCGTGTTGTTCTTGAACACAACCTGAATGGTGTCGCCAACCTCGCCACGGATGACGGGACCCAGAACACCCAAGTGTTGCCATTTCGGCTCGACAGCCTTGGGTGTCGTGAAGGTCTCATCCGTGTACTCGCGATAGACCGCCTTCCGGTAGATCTTACCGATCCGCTCTGGCCCTGTTTGAACAAAGATATTATCGATCTTGCCGAACACACTCCCACCGATCAGATTGATATCGGTCGGCGCGTAGTCCCAGTCCACCTCGACGGCGGCGATAAAGTACGTCCGGGTCTGCGCCGCCATCGTCTGTCCGCAGTCGATCAGCAGGCCGGCCAAAACAATACAGAATGCGCAGAAGACCAGCGATCCGAAACCCGCTACGCGGTGACGCTGAAGTGGTCCTTGTGTATAGGTCATAATTGTCCTTTCTCCGCCCGTAACAGAGTGAAGGGGCCGGGGCGGCGCGAGGAGGAAGCGGCCCCGGCCCGTACCCTTAGAATCCAAAGGCTACGCCAAGCAGAGCAGTGTGGGCATGGTCCTCGCCGGCCTGCGCCGGCAGGAAGTTGGTCACACCCGCTAAGCTCTGACCGTTATTTGTCTTCGTATACTCGTACGCCAGTTGAAAGACGACGAGCGGTGTCGGTCTATAGGCCAATCCGGTCGTCAACCGATGGATCTGGCGATTCTCCTGCTTCAGCGTTGTCAGTCCATCGACGTCGAATTCGACCGCCTGAACCAATCCGTTCAGCCAGACCTGCTCGCCGCGGAAGAGCGCGATAAGCTGCGGGTTCTCGAAATACTTTCCGAAGACCGTGTTGGTCAGGATCTCCGGCCAGAACCGGTACCGCCCTTCGACCCAGAATCCGTGCTTATTCCTGGCGAGCCCGGCCAATTCAAACTCGACCTCGGCCTCGAGCTCTCCACTCTCAACGGCCGCTTCCTTTGCGACGGCGAGTCGCGAGAAATCTGTGGCGACTCGACCGACGTTACGAAAGTGAGTGTTCACATATTCAGCCTCGATCTCAAACGGCCCAATGGTGGTCAAGCCATCGATCGCGAAGCTGTAGAGCGATTGACTCTCCAGAAACTGCGGCGTATACCGCCCATAATAAAACGAGCCGGCGATCTCCTGACCTGGCAGAGGACTCCACGCGACGCGCGTCGCGAAGGCCTTACTGTCTTTCGAATCCAGTTTGGCGCTGCCGCGTGACGGCGAAAATTCAGCCTCCAGCGCCAGCTTTTGCGTATCTGCGGGACGAGCCTGAGCCACGTGTTCGATGTTACCGTTTAGCGACACCCCATTGACAACATAGGCCTGATAGGCGAGCTTCCCCCATTGTCCCACCGAGATGTCGCCCAGGAAACCGGCGCCAAGTTCCGGCCAAGCCGCTTTTACCGGCAGGACCGGGACGCCGCGATCGACAAGTGACCGACGGGCAATGTTCCAGCGATTATCATCATGGGCAATATTAAAGCGGCCAATGGGAACCAGCACTTGGCCGGCCCGGAACTTCAGCCAGTCATACAGGTCGTATTGAAACCACGCCTGCTCGAAGGAGATTTCACCTTCGCCTTCGTTTTCCTGCACAACTCTCAGGCCACCGGCCGTCACCTGCTGATCGCGCGCAATCTCAATCTGGTTGAAGCGCTCAAACTCAAGTTCCATGTAGACCCGCATCGGGTCGGCCGGCCTGGCATCGGCCGTCAGGACAAAACGCCGGTAGGTGAAGCTGTTGCGCTGCTCCTTCAGGTTATTCGCCTCAAACCGGACGGAGCCGTACCCGCCGATTCGGACCCGGTCCAGCATCTCGGAAGAGACACGTCTCGTCTGCTCTCGCAGAGAGGTCGTCTCCCGCGTCAACTCCTCCTTCTGCGCGACTTGCGCGGCCTCCATGTCCCGAAGTTTTTGATCCTGCTGGGCTTTTTCCTGCTTCATCTGATTGATCTGCTTCTGAAGTTCCTGAAGTTGTTTCTCCAGATCATCCAACGTCGCCCCGACCGCCTGACTCGCGGGGGCGATGCCTATCACTAATGCAACAAGTACGATTCGCCATCGCTTCATAGCCTACTCCTTTCCGGGTCCGGTCTCATGGGGTACGACTACCCCGGTCGCTTCAACTGGAAAGAACCGAAACTGGACTTCCCCCAGGGAGGTTGCTAAAATAAAAACGCCAGGAAGGCCGGACGCGCAAAAGGCCCTGAGAGGCCCGTTGACAAAATGGCCGTCCGAGGCAGTGGGCGATCTCACCGCACCGGCCGCCAAGCAAGGGGCGGTGGGATCGCCTTCTCTTTTTTATTCTACGTCAGACAAGCTCTTTACTATCCTCTGGGTGGATCACCATGGGGCTCCGAGCATCGTTAGGCGGAGCCGACTTGGGCGGTGCCGACGCTTTTACCGCCCTCATGAAGGCCCAACCCATGATGCCGAGATACCCGAAGTAGACCAGCACCTCTATCACAGTCGGTTCATCGTGGTACCCCATGAAGGCGTGGAGGAGACGTCCTATAAGGCTGTCGCTGTCCAGGATCGACTTGGTGCTCCAGGCGGTCATCCCCAGAAGGTGCAAACCGATCTCGTGTAACGCCATGAAGATATGCGCGCACAGGCCGGCCGCGATAAAAATAAGCAGGACGCTGGTTACAATGAAGAAGCGCCGAAGGTCGAGTCGAACCGTAGAAGCGAAGATCGCATAGGCGATCACCGCCGACGCCACCAGACCAAGAAACGCACCCGGCATCAACCCCTCGCTCGATACCCTGGTCATGAGGGCAGTGAGAAAGATTGCGGTCTCCAATCCCTCCCGCAGGACGGTAATGAAGGCCAGGGTGGCGAGCGTCACAACCTGGCCGGTCGTCACCGCCAGCGCTGCCCTGGCCTCGGTGTGCGTCTTCAGGCCGCGCGCGTGACGCTGCATATACAGCACCATGTAGCTGAGGATCGGTACGGCGATAGCAGACGCGACCGCCTCAAACCATGCGGCCCGCGGGCCCTCGAACTCCATCGCAAGCGTCTGAAAACCCCACGCCAGCCCGATGCTTGACAACACGCCCGCAACCGTGCCAGCCCACACATATCGGCTGCAGGCGGGGTGACCAGCCTTCCGCAGGTAACCCAGGAGGATTCCTATAATCAGGAACGCCTCAAGTCCTTCCCGAAAGGTGATCAGTATACCGGCAATCATCGTTCGTCTCCCCTCGCTGGCGGCTTCATCATGTCACCATTCACTGAAATCGGGCAGCCGCGATCGCCTCCAGACTTTCTTCCTTATGCATCCGCTCATCATACGCAATCTGGCGAAACAGGTCCGCCACGCTCTCAAAGGAACCGTACTCGCCTTCAAAGAGGCTCTTAAATCCTTCCCGCTCCAGTTGGGGATTTCCCGCGACAAATTCCATATACTCGTGCTCGGCGTGATCCTCAAATTGGGCGTTCAACGAATAACTCCAGGATGGCTTGAGGACGTACAGGAGCCAACAGGTATGGTAGTACGCCGCAGCGATCACCTGGGGCAGAATGCGATAACGGAAAAAGCCTTCCTTGATTCCGCGATCGTGGGTGAGTTCCTCCAGAATGAGCAGGTGCCACATCTCGTTGTCCTGAGCCTCGCGGGCCTCCCTGACCCGGTCGAAGACCCGGTAGGCAAAATGACGATCCGCAAACATATGGGTAATGGCAACGTAAGCGACGTTCTCCCACGACTGATACGGCATGCGAGCGATCAGTTCCAGCACCTTGAATTTGCTGAACGTCTTCTGGCGACCGTACACGAGGTCCATTGTCTTGAAGAGAAGGCGGGCCAAAAGACCGTAGTGCATCTTGGGAGAGCTCAGCGCCACGCGCTGCGCCTCGTAGCGCTGTTCGGGAGTTAATTTCTGTAATCTCGAAGCCATAGCACAACCTCCGTCGGGAGGATCGTGGATCTCGCCCGTTTAAAAACCCAGCGGTTGACTGATGGGAACAGTCGCGACCACACCCCGGCTGCGGGCCCGGGAGCGTAGCATGATAAAGACACTCATTTTCAGTTGGATGGGACAATAATCCGTTTCTCCGGAGCCTCAGCCGGCCTCCGCCGTCTGTATCCCCTGGCCTGCGCCGGTCGCCGCGCTGCACTCCCGGCAGAGGCCGTACAGTTCCAATTTGTGGTGCCGGATCAGGAATCCGAGCCGGCGGACGATCTGCTCCTGCAGCGCCTCGATCTCGTAATTTTCGAACTCGGTGATCTTGCCGCACTCGGTGCAAATAATATGATCGTGATGGTGCTCGCTCGAGGCGTGCTCGAAAAGAGCGCGCCCTTCGCCGAACTGTCGCTCGTGAGCAAGTCCGGCGTCCTTTAGCAGTTTCAGCGTCCGATAGACGGTGACAAGGCCGATGCGCGGGTGCCGACCCGCCACCCGGCGATAGAGGCCTTCGGCGCTGACGTGCGTCGTCGTAGCAAAGAAGGCCCGCGCGATCAGCTCGCGTTGGCGGGTCGCCTTCAGTCCGGCCTTATCGAGGTACCGTTGGAATTGGCGCAGTTTTTCCTGCATCGTGATCGTTCCTAACGACAGTGAAAACGATTATCAATATCACTAAACGACCACAGACTACCCGCTGACCGATGCCGTGTCAAGGAAAAAATCTACACGCAGGCGAATGGCCGGAAGCGCTCGCTCGGCCTTATGCGCTGTACCCGACTCGCTCTGCCGCGCGGCTGAATCCGATACGCGCGTAGACGCGCTCTGCTTCCGGCGTGGCCACCTCGAGTGCAACGAATACGGCGCCGTCATCGCGGGCGCACCGCGCGGCGTACGCCGTCAGCAGACCGGCCAGACCCCGCCCGCGGAAGGCCGGGGCGGTAGCCATTCCGGTGATACGCCCCACACCGCCGAGCGTGTGCATGTGGACCACCGCGGCAAGCTGTCCATCCAGCCACGCCCCGAGCTGCCGCACACGCGCCGCACGCATACGCGCGACCAACCGACCATGCAACTCCGGCTCGTGCGACACAGGCCCGTCTGAGCCGAAGCTGATACGCAGGATACGCCCTGCAGCCTGTAAGTCATGAGGCCCCGTCTCGCCCAGGCGGACACCCGCGGGTACGGGCGGCCCGATCGGCTCACGTTGAAACATGACGTGCCTCTCGCATGCGAGCATACAACCCGCTGCCTGCAATGCCGCCGCGCAACCCTCCGGCGCTGTCTCAATCGTAAAACGGAAGAACGGGGCGCAGCCTTGTGCTCGGTAGTAAGCCATCACCTCGCAGATACGCGCGCGTCCCGGCATGTCGCTCCATGGTACGATGCCGGCATAGTTATACCAGGGCACATCGATCTCATCGTTCCTGAAAAGTACGAACGGATGCAGAACCGTCACCACGCAACCCATGGCGCGATGGTATTCGACCAGGTAGGTCTCGTAAAAATCGAGACGCTTGTGAAGCAGCGCGTCCACACACGCTCCTTATCGCTCTGCCATGCCGGTCAACCGCGGAGAGACGCAAGGTTGCGGGAGTCGTTGCGGAAGGACGGGTTCAGGATTCCTGCAGGAACGACAGGACAACTCGGTTAAACTCTGCGGCGTGGGTGAGGATCAGGGCGTGTCCGCCCCCATGAATCACGGCCAGCCTGGCGCCGGGAATCTGCTCGTGGAGCGTCCCGGCAAAACGCATGGGGGTCATGAGATCCTCATCGCCGTTCACGATCAGGGTCGGCGCGGTGATCCGGCCCAGGCGATCCTCACTGAAGTGGCTCAACGCAGCCTCGACCTGGCGGGCATAGACCTCCTCCGGAAGGAAGTAGGGATCCTCCAGGAACCGGGTCGTGACAGACTCCACCAATCCCGAGGTCAAATAGTCATGATACGTGAACACCCAAGGCATCGTGGCCCGCGCATACTCTTCCCGACTGAAGCGGGTCCGCATCAGCGCGAACGAATGTAAGACGTCGGCCCCGCGTCGATCGGATGAGGTGTAGGTCGAGACCAAAACCAGGCGTTTGACCCTGGCAGGATGGGCGATCGCCAGCTCCTGGGCAATCGCCCCGCCCATCGACAGGCCCACGATATGGGCCCGATCAATGGCAAGCGCATCCATGAGGCCGATGGCATCATCGGCCAGGGTCTTAATCGTGTAGGAATCCGGCGAGCGATCGCTCTGACCGGCGTCGCGGTTGTCGAACGCCAGGCAGCGGAAGTGTCGGGCGAACAGGGGCGTCTGGAGCCCCCAGACCCAGTGGTCGAGACTGAGGCCGTGAACCCAGACGATCGGATCGCCTTGGCCGTCTTGTTCGTAAAACAGCTCGATCTGACCAACCCGCACCTTCGGCATAACAGACGCAATTGTAAGCGGGCAGGCGATAGTTGTCAATCGCCCCCTGTGCATCGGTTGTTGCGGCCGCTTGACAGCCCCTCGGCCCTCCGCTAAGGTCAAGGGAGAGCAAAACGCGAGAAAGTCGTCAACCATGAGTCAGAACGCGCAACCGCAGCATACCAATCGGCTGATCCGTGAGACCAGCCCATACCTGTTGCAGCACGCCCACAACCCCGTAGACTGGTACCCCTGGGGGGAGGANNCCGGCAACCCGGTGGACTGGCATCCGTGGAATGCACAGGCGCTTGCATTGGCGCAACGGCAGGGCAAGCCGATCCTGCTCTCCATCGGCTATTCCGCCTGCCACTGGTGCCACGTGATGGCGCATGAATCGTTCGAGGACGAGGCGATCGCCGAGCTGATGAATCGGCATTTTGTCTGCGTGAAGGTCGATCGGGAGGAGCGGCCAGACCTTGACGCGATCTATATGGCGGCCACGCTGGCCATGAATCAGGGACAGGGCGGCTGGCCGATGACCGTGTTTCTGACACCCGACCAGCAGCCGTTCTTCGCGGGGACCTACTTCCCACCCAGAAGCGGGCTGGGTCGGCCGGGATTCCCGATAATCCTTGAACAAATTGCGCAGGCCTGGCGCGAGCAGCCGGACGCGGTACGAGCCCAATCGGCCGATATCACCGAGCAGTTGCGTGAGAGCAGTCGCCCCCCCACGCCTGTACCGGTGGGACCGACCGAGATGACTGCCGCCGTCGCTCACTTCGCCACAACCTTCGATCCCACGTTCGGCGGCTTCGGCTCCGCCCCGAAGTTTCCGGCCGCGATCGCCCTGTCGCTGCTGCTGCGCCATCACCGGCGCACCGGCGATGCCCGCGCCCTGCAGATGGTCCGGACGACACTGGATGCCATGGCCCATGGCGGGATCTACGACCAGATCGGTGGCGGCTTCCACCGATACTCAACCGACGCCCGTTGGCTGGTCCCTCACTTCGAGAAGATGCTCTACGACAATGCGCTGCTGGTCAGGTCCTATCTGGAAGCGTTTCAGATCGCCGGCGACCCGCTCTATCGCCGGATCGCAACGGAGGTGCTTGACTATATCCTGCGCGAAATGACCGCCCCGGAGGGCGGGTTTTACTCCGCCACCGACGCCGATTCGGAAGGAGAAGAAGGAAAGTTCTATGTCTGGACGCCGGCTGAGATCGAGGCGATTCTGGGGAAGGAAGAGGCGCGCATCTTCTGCGCCTATTACGACATCACGGAGAGCGGCAACTGGGAGGGTACGTCAATTCCCAATATCAGGCGGACAACTGCACAGGTGACTGCGAAGCTCGGGATCAGCGTCGAGGCGTTGCATGCCTCGCTCGATCGGGCGCGGCCAAAGGTCTATGAAGCGCGGCGCCGGCGCGTAGCGCCGGGTCTGGATGACAAGGTCCTGACGGCCTGGAATGGGCTGATGATCAGCGCGATGGCCGAGGGATACCGGGTCCTGGGCGAGCGGCGGTACCTTGAGGCCGCATGGCGAGCGGCGGACTTCCTGCTCGGATACCTGGTCGGGCCGGATAGCCGGCTGCTGCGAACCTGCCGGAGCGGTGTCGCGCATCTGAATGCCTATCTGGAGGATTATGCCTGCCTGTGCGAGGCGCTGATCGATCTGTACGAGGCGGGAGGCGAGACCCGCTATCTTCGTGAGGCCGTCCGGCTGGCTGAGCGCCTGCTGAGCAACTTCGTCGATGAAGAGAGCGGCGCCTTCTGTACCACGTCACACGACCACGAGGCGCTGATACTGCGCCATCGGGAGGGGATGGACGGCGCCACCCCCAGCGGTAACGCCGTGGCCGCCTCGGCGCTGGCGCGACTGTCGTTCCATTCGGGCCGCGACGACCTGCGCGGCGCGGGCGAGCGCGCTATCACGGCCTACGGTAAGCAGATTGCCCGCTATCCGCACGCCTTCGCCAAGAGCCTGGCCGTCGTGGAGCTGCTTCTGAATGGACCCGTGGAGCTGGCCCTGATCGGCAACCCGGGAGACCCCGGATACGAGGCGATGCGCATGGAGCTCGGCCGTCACTATCTTCCAAATCGGGTCATTGCGTACCAAGATCCGGCCGATGGCGAGCCGTCCGATTTTCCCCTGCTGAAAGGGAAAGGGTTAGTGGATGGTCGCGCGGCGCTCTATGTCTGCCGGAACTTCGCCTGCCAGGCCACGATCTCTGACCCCGCGCAGGTGGCCGAGACCCTCCGCATGGCGGGAGCAGCGCCTCAAGGCGCTTGACGTAGACCGGCTAAGCGGATAGCCTGAAGCAATCGGAGAACGCGGAGAGCTTACGACGTTGCCTGAGATGCTGACAACGCACCAACATGCGCTGCCGGGGTATATCCCGCCGCACAAACGGGATAAGCGGCGCGCCGACAGCTACCTGAGAACGCAGGAAACCCGTCAGAAGGAGAAGGCAGCACTCGAAGCGCAACTGGAGGCAAACCGGCTGAAGCGATCGGAGTTCTGGAAGCAGAACGGTTATAGGTGGCTTCTACGGCTTGGTCGATCCGCTGCCTGGGAGCAGAGGCGGGCGGCGTACAGGGCGCTCACGGAAGAGCGGGCACAGCTTATTGAGAAGCTCCGGCAGAAGACCATCGATCTTCAGCGCAGCCCAGAGGATAAGGACGGTGACGGCCTCGTCGACACCGATCAATACCCTGATAAAATCGGCCAGAAGCGGGCCAAGCCGGCCTGGATGGCGCTGGTGGACCCGGCCAACTGCTCCGGCTGCAGCGGTAGTGATGTCAAGCCTGGAGAGTGGGTAACGCCATGCCAGTCGGTCTGCCCTGTCGACTGCATCTCGCACCTGACGACGGAACAGGTGAAGACGCATGGGTACGATCGGAGCGTTCACGACTGTATACCGCCGGTTCAGATCCGGTTCGACGAGTGCATCGGGTGCGACAAGTGCGCCCAGGCCTGCAGTCGCGACGCCTGGAACGCCGTCACCATGATCAAGACCGAAAAGTTCGAAGAGGTCTTCGGGATCACAATCGGCACCAAATACCCGGGCCGCGCCTCCAACGATATCGACTTCAGCAAACTTGACCGACTCACGGATGAGGAATTCTGCAGCCTCTACACTACCGTGTAGTTCCGATCATTAATACCTGATCCCAAAGCCCCGTCGCTCCTCCAACCCCTTCCACATGGTCCTTGCAAATCAAAGCACGACTATATCACGACTATATGTAGTGTCATGAACCTCAGCAATAGCCGTCATTCCCGCGAAGGCGGGAATCCAGGAAGGCCCTGGATTCCGAAGCCTGCCCCGAACCCGATCCGGGGTCAAGGTTGCAATGACGAACTATCTGGGACTTCTGTCGTCATGTATAGGCCATGTCGAATGAAATAGGCAACGAATTGGGTAACAGCGGAGGAGGGCACGATACCTGTGCGAGACAAATAGGGAATCTGCGGGACGCTGTGCGGCGTAAAACTTGTTCTGATCCGTTTACGTTTTTGCTAGACTTTGCGTACCTTTTGTTGCAACTATTGCACATTTGCTGCGCCCTGAACGGCATGGTGAGACACCATTGAACCTGAGGCCTTCTGGATCGCTATCCATTGAGAAAGCAATAGGTAACGATGTCCGGCTCATTCTTCGACCATCCGATTCTCAATTCGCCCTACGAGTATCCGACTCGACATTGGGAACTGGACGAGAGCGGACAACCAACCCACAACATCATCGAGTGCCGTCGCCGGGCTGAGTTCATTACACCGATCCCGAGGCCACAAAAACGGAAGGCATCAGCCACACAGCAGGATCTCGTGTTCGACGAAGGCAAGGGGCTGTCGACCGCAGCCCAGCAATATGACATCACCTCGATCATCAATGAGGTGCGCGGTCATGTGGATGCCTGGCGTTCCTTACCCAATTCCAATCAGTGGCAAGTCACTTCGGAGACGGCCCGCCTCCTTCAGCACTGGCGGCATCACACGTTTAGCGATGTCCGCCCGTTCTTTTGCCAGGTAGAGGCGGTGGAGACCGTAATCTGGCTTACCGAGGTCGCCCCCCAATCCCACAACGGGAAGCGGCTGCTCGACTATCTCGCGTCGGCGAACAGAGACGCGAACCCGGAATTGATGCGGCTTGCGTTGAAGCTCGCCACCGGCGCCGGCAAGACGACGGTGATGGCGATGATCATCGCATGGCAGACGATCAATGCCGTGCGCCGCCCGGCGAGCAAACATTTCACGCGCGGTTTTCTGATCTGCACACCCGGCCTGACGATCAAAGACCGGTTGCGCGTCCTCCAGCCCAACGATCCCGACAGCTACTACGCCGGCCGCGAACTCGTTCCCGGCGACATGCTCGACGACCTCAAGCGGGCCAAGATCGTCATCACCAACTACCACGCCTTCAGGCTGCGCGAGCGCATCGAGCTTTCCAAAGGCGGACGCCAACTGCTCCAAGGCCGCACGGGTGAGGAACCCAAGACGCTCGAAACGGAAGGCCAGATGATCCAGCGCGTGATGCCCGACCTGATGGGCCTGAAGAACATCCTCGCCATCAACGACGAGGCGCACCACTGCTACCGGGAGAAACCGGTAGATGCGAACGATGCGGACCTGAAGGGTGACGAGCGGAAGGAAGCCGAAAAGAACAACGAGGCCGCGCGCCTCTGGATTTCCGGCCTCGAAGTCGTGAATCGCAAGCTCGGCCTCAGCCGCGTCATTGACTTGTCCGCGACGCCGTTTTTCCTCAGCGGCTCCGGCTACGCCGAGGGCACACTGTTCCCGTGGACGATGAGCGACTTCTCGCTGATGGATGCCATCGAGTGCGGCATCGTCAAACTGCCGCGCGTCCCCGTGGCGGAAAACATCCCCGGCGACGAGATGCCGATGTTCCGCGACCTCTGGGAAAACATCCGCAAAGACATGCCCAAGAAAGGGCGCGGCCAGGGCGAGGAACTCGACCCGCTCAAACTCCCCACTCGCTTGCAGACGGCGCTACAAGCCCTGTACGGCCACTACGAGAAGACCTTCACGCTCTGGGAGGACAAAGGCATCAAGATTCCCCCCTGCTTCATCATCGTGTGTCAGAACACCGCCATCTCGAAGCTTGTGTACGACTTTGTCTCCGGCTTTCATCGCAAGAACGACGACGGCACGACCACGCTGGAGAACGGACGCCTCGCACTGTTCCGCAATTTCGACGACACCACCGGCAACGCGCTCCCGCGCCCGAACACGATCCTCATTGACAGCGAACAGCTCGAGGCGGGCGATGCGCTTGACGACAACTTTCGCAGCATGGCGGCCGACGAGATTGACCGCTTTCGCCGTGAGATCGTGGAGCGCACCGGCGATGCCCGCGCCGGCGACACTATCACCGACCAGGAATTGCTCCGCGAGGTCATGAACACCGTCGGTAAGCCCGCCCAGCTTGGCGGGGCCATCCGCTGCGTCGTGTCCGTCTCGATGCTCACCGAGGGGTGGGATGCGAATACCGTCACCCACATCCTCGGTATCCGCGCCTTCGGCACCCAGCTCCTGTGCGAGCAGGTCATCGGCCGTGCCCTCCGTCGCCAGTCGTATGAACTCAACGAAGACAACCTCTTCAATGTAGAATACGCCGACATCTTCGGCATACCTTTCGACTTCACGGCAAAGCCGGTCGTCGCCCCGCCGCAGCCGCCGCGCGAGACGGTTCAGGTCAAGGCCATGCG
>PQAQ01000167.1:1935-20328 GCA_003105305.1 Candidatus Methylomirabilota bacterium | reverse complement strand
GTTGCGAAAACCAATTTACGACATGTCATGCTCGCTCCTCCGAACCGTACCGTGATGAATCGATCCGTCCGTTATTCAGCGTCCAATAGGTTACCATCGAGATTTCTACTTTGGGGTCTTTGTTGCGGGAAGCGGATCCATAGTGACCGGCAACGGATCCATGGTTACGGTATTCCCCTTCTGCTTGGCCGTCTTGGGCTTGGTATTGGACTTGATATCCTGCCCTCCCCGCTTCGCGGCATCAAGATCCTCATATTTCGGCTGGCCCAGATGCTTCTTCTCATCCGCCGCACTCAGATTGACGACGGACACACTAAGCATGACCATGGCCGACCCTACAATCAACCCCTTCAACATCTGTTCGTCCTCCTTGCTATGGGTGGATAAGTGGCTTAATGATCTCCCGGCTGTCGGCGACGTCGTCACAACCTGAGAGACCCTTAAGCCTGTGATAGTACCGATACGTTTAGGATCGGCCTTGCGTGCCGAACACTCCACACTATTTCTCGGTCTCTCCGATATACTTCGGTCGGGAGATCCGATTCTGTATGTTGATTCCCTCGGAGTCCCGCGTGCTCTTTGCACGCTTTCCACCTGACACGGTTACGTTACCATGAGAAGGATCGCCTATCCGAAAAGGATGGGCAGGAGGCGACGTAATGGCGGGGAGAGCAGATTTGGCCACGCTATCGAACCTCGTCTGAGCATAAACAGCACCGCAAGCACTGAATACAATCATTGCCGGTACCCAGGCCAAGATCTTGTGGCTGCTGCGTTCGATGAACATGGTGTCTCCTTGTTGACAACTCGGTCGCGTCAAGCATCTTTCCACAAACGATTCGCTAGGGTAGGAAAGATTTTAACCGGAGTCAAGGCTATTCTGAGGCAGGCCTTTTTTGGTCATACCTCTCAGTACCCCCGCGTCTGCCGCGCGGGAAGAGCAAGACCAGGACACGCGTCGGAGCCAGCATCAGATTTGCTGGATGGCCTCGTATGCTCGCAGGCGCAAATAGTCGGGTCGCCGTCGGTAAACGGACGAGTGTCCCCCTCGACGGGCTGCTCGACGAGCCCCGTCGAGGGGACCCGCTCCGGATCTCGGATACTGCAGTGAAGCCGATGCTGTCTCGGGCGCTCGATCGCCAACCGCTCAGACCGAGGCCGCGCGGCCCGATCGAACGGCGGACGCACGACTACGTGTACCATCGGATCACGTCGCTCTTTGCCGCGCTCGAGGCTCAGGCCGGACGGGTGTTCTGGGCGTGTCGCCAGCCGGAGGTTCCTGAACGCCATCGACGATGCTGTACCCGCCGACCCTGTGACATTCACCTGATTCTGGATAATTATGGAACTCACAAGACTCCGGCTATTGACTGGTGGCCGGCGAGGCGGCCCGCTATCGTTCTGCCTGGTTGATCTTACTGGGTCATCCATGACTTTCCCCATACCGGGAGACGCATCACACCAAGTCATCGCGTGAAGACGATACCATTACTCCATTCGATTCGCCGTACAGCTCCGGTTGAATCTCTCTTCACGCTGCCTTTGGCATGACCGCTAGGATTATTAGTGTTGCCCGCATCATACCATTGAGCCTCGACATCATCCCCATTCACATCACATTTCGCGGATTGCCCATTACTTCGGACCCTCCACGAGCAATTTCGTCCCGTCTGTTCGATGTCGTAGATCAATCCGATGCTGCTTTTCCATTGGCCGGCAATATTCGCCGGATGGCTGCCAGCGTTTGGATTGAGCGGAGTGAGTGTTAGGTTAGTCGGAGATGTAGCGACAGAAGGGACAGGCTGACCGTGACTTGTCGCTCGGCCCGGGCCGGATTGCATCGGGAAGACAGTGACTGTCGGAAACTTCCGAGGCGATGCGCCGGCCCCGGAGACCGTAGTGCCGCCGCCGTCCGCACTCGCCGCCATGGGTACACTGTGTATAGCGGGGATAGAGACTATCTCCTTAGTGAGTTTCACCATGTGCTGAGCAATGGTGCCACCGCGTCCGGCTTCATAACTGGCATTGAACACGAGGGTAACTGTTCCCACCGGCAAGTCTTGGGGCCTGAAGGTAAAATCTGCGCCCCCCTTCCCTTCAGTTGCTCTGCCTGCGGCATCCAAATAGCTGATTACGGAACCAATCTGTCGAGAGAAGCCTGAAGGGCACTGCGGGTGACAACCGGCGTCTAGCTCAATTCGGGAGCCACCTTGTTGAAACCACTGCGAATCCACATACATGCCAAGGTGAACGGACTCATACTTCTCTAGCTTCCCCTTATTGTTGATATAATAGTCGCCGTTCGCCGCCTGCCTTATCGACACTGTCGTCTGCTGAATTTTCTCACCTTGACTGAACGTATTATGCATAAGCACGTTGGTCCGAGAGAAACCGCAAGCCTCGCAGCCTGGATCGCGTCGCTCAAAATTCACGCTCGTGTTCGCAACCACCGGCCCTTCGTCCGGCCTTTCGACGATCACGTTCAGGGTCTTCGAAATCTTTAAGCAAGACAAGTGACAGTCGCCTTCTCCAACCGCAAGCCCGACTGGAATGCTCAATCTGCGTTGCGTTGGAAGTTGAGTGAGGTCGATTGTAACCTTGAAAAACTTCCCCTTCGGCTCATCCGTCACTTTATCTATGGTCACACCAGTGAAAGGCGAGGCCGGCGCCAACGCCGTTTTCTCAAAAGGATCGTTATCTGAGTCAGCAGCTAAAATGACTTCGACCCACCGGTACGCGCTATTTGGATTTGAGACGGTGAAGGTATCTTGAGTATCGATGGCCTTACCGCCCCATCCCGCCATGAGTTGATTGAATTCATTATAGGCGGTTCTGACATCATTTGCAGCATTCGGCCCGGCAAGGACGGCAGCGCTACCGCCCGAACCCACTGCTGCAGCGATATCGCTCGCGAAGTCATAGACCGCTTTGGAAAATTGAGCGGCGTCAATGAGTTGCTCCAACACGTTTCCTTCCAGCTTCGTTTCAAAATAGTAGCTATTGTTAGAATGCTCAGGGTACACGCTGCAATCCAATGTCTCATAGACGACCTGGGAATGACCGTTGGTGTCAATCGTGCGATGCACCTTGCATTGTCCACCCGTCAACAGACGCACCCACACACGTACCTTTATATCCGCTCTCGCAGTCGTTGGATTTACCAACATCAATCCAAAGGCGCACAGTAAGCCAACCACCCAAAACGCCCGCATCCCACAAGCCTTCCGACCTCGTCGCCGGTGCATGTTCATATCTCCTGGGCCAGTCATGCCGCTGTCGTAATACCGCGATCCTATTACGGATTCTTCATGTCGCCTTCCCGCCAACCCAACGCGCGTGTGACCCCAATGCGCTGATTTAATGCCCGGTCTAATTTTTGGGGGGCATTACTATGGAGCAACTGGCGGTTCAACGGGAATGCGAATCTTTCCAGGTGTCTTTTTTTTCTTTTCTGGGTTATCTTGAGGCGTCACGGGGGCGTTCGGTGCGTCTACCTTTTTCTTACCCGTGTTGACATAGCGGTCGTGGGCGTCCTTAACCTCGCTTCGCTTAGCATGGGCATAATGAGCGACGGTCAATGCGAGGAAGCCAAGAGCGAGAGCGCTTCCAAGCCGTCTACTCATGATAGACTCCCAAAAAATCGGCCATCGCTCCTGGGTAATCAAAAGGCAGGCCATGCCGGCGCCGGGGATGCACGGCATAAGTCGGTAAAGAGGACCATGGGCCTGTGGACCGGACCGCTGGGGCGGTAGTCCGCACTGCACGCGGCTTCCTCCCGCCACCCGGAAAAGCCTCCGACTCTCCCACACGTCCCGCAGGTCTAACTACTACGACAAAGCGGGTCCCTTGTACGTTGTCAAAACGAATTGAGGTGCGACCTGTAACTACCGCTCGAAATGCCGCCGTTGAGTTATGGGTGGGACCGATTAAAGAGTACGGCGCCGTGGGAGCGCGCAAACTCCTCAGTACAGACCGGCCCGGTCCGACTCATTCCTCCTTTTTGCATGTGTTGTGGTTGACGGTATGGACACCAAACCCTTGCCTGCCATCGGACAACAGATCGGCGGGAGTGTATAGAGTCACCCCCCCCCTGTCAATACGTCATTTGGCGTATTTTTTAGCTGCAGGCCTGCGCTACGCCTCACGGTCGGCCGCGACGGTGGCGCCGCCGACGAGCAGGTCGGGTTCGGATGCATCATAGAATACGGCCGCCTGGCCGGGCGCGGGCGCGGGCTGGGGTTCCTGCCACCGCACGCGGATTCGAGCATTACCGAGAGGGATTACGGTAGCCGGCAATGCGTCCTGGCGCGAACGAACCTTCATCAGAACCGGACGTTCGTCGGTCAAGCAATCCCACGCGACAAGATTGAGCCGCTCAGCGGTAAATTCTCGCCGCAGCAGTTCTTCCCGCCTGCCCACAACGACCGCGTCCGTGTTCGGGTCGAGCCGGATCACGTAAAAGGGGCCGCCAGCCAGCCCCAGGCCGTTGCGCTGACCGACGGTGTAGAGCGCGAGACCATCGTGGCGACCAAGGATCCGACCGGCGCTGTCGGTAATGGGACCGGATCGCAGACGGTCCCCGCACTGCTCCCGCAGGTAGGTCCGGTAATCGTGACCGACAAAGCAGAGATCTTGACTGTCGGCCTTGGCGGCGATCTTCAGACCATAGGCCGCCGCCCGCTCCCGAACCTGAGCCTTAGTCATATGACCAACAGGAAAACAGATTCGGGCAAGCTGCTCCTGGGTCAGGCTATACAAAAAGTAGCTCTGGTCTCTCTCGTAATCAATACCGCGGCGCAACAGGTAGCGACCGCCCGCGGCCTCCTGTTCGACCCGCGCATAATGTCCCGTCGCCAGGCGCGCGGCCCCCAACCCCACAGCCTGACCGAGCAGAGAACCGAACTTTACCAGCTCATTACAACGCACACAGGGATTCGGCGTCAGGCCCATCAGATAGGCGCTGGTGAACTCGCCGACCACGTCACGCTGAAACTGCGACTCATAGTTCAGAACGTAATACGGGATGCCAAGGTGCGCGGCCACAAGCCGGGCGTCCTCTGCGTCTTTGGCGGAACAACAGCGGTCGGCCCGCTCCGAGCCGTTCCCGCCCCCCCGAGGCAACAGCTTCAGACTGATCCCGACAACCTCATACCCCTGCTCGATGAGGAGGACGGCTGCGAGGGCGCTGTCAACCCCGCCGCTCATCGCTACAACAACTCTCGGTTTACGACTCACGGATTGTGCTCTGCATTGTACTCCTGTCCACCACCCTGTCCCGTGGCCGCGCGGACTCGCTCAACGAGCGGCGGCAGAAGCTCAAGGATATGTTCGATCTCCACCTCCGTCGTCCCGGCGCCCAGGGAGAACCGGACCCCGCCACCGTCAATCTCGGGCCTTCGGCCCATCGCCCGGAGCACGTGGGACGATTCGGGAGAGCCGGATGCGCAGGCTGCGCCAGCCGAGACCGCGATCCCCTCAAGATCCAAGGCAACCATCAAGGAGTCCGCCCGAATCCCCTGAAACGAGATATTCGAGGTGTTGGGCAGTCGTTGATCCCGGTCGCCATTCCGGCGCACCCCTGGAATCCGGCAGAGAATACCCTCCTCAAGGCGATCTCGGAGTGTCCGCAGGCGCTCGTTCTCTGTCGGCATCGATTCACGCGCGAGCAGTGCCGCGCGGGCCAAGCCGACTACCGCTGCCACGTTCTCCGTCCCGGCCCTCACACCAAATTCCTGCTCCCCGCCATGCATTTGAGGGGCGATCTTTGTCCCGGGACGGATATACAGCGCGCCGATCCCCTTCGGACCGTAGATCTTGTGTCCTGAAATGGTCAGCAGATCGACCCCCAGGGCGTCAACATTGACCGGCAGACGACCGAACGTCTGTACAGCATCTACATGAAAGATAATTTCGCGCTCCCGTGCGAGACGCCCGATCTCGGCAATCGGGAAGACAACGCCGGTTTCGTTGTTCGCGTGCATGAAAGAGATCAGCGCGGTATCGGTCCGAAGGCTCTGCTTCACCCGCTCCGGATCGATGAGCCCATCGGCATCGACCGGCAGGCAGACAATCTCGAACCCCTGCGCCTCGAGCGCGTGACAGGCGCCAAGCACAGCCCGGTGCTCGACCGCCGAGGTAATGATGTGCCGTCCCCGGCCCCAAGCGGCCCAGGCCGTCCCCTTTATGGCCAGATTGTTCGCCTCCGTGCCCCCCGACGTAAAGACGACGCTCTCCCTTTCCCGCGCCCCGAGCGCTGACGCGACGGCCTCGCGCGCCTCTTCCAGGGCGCCCTTGGCCTCCCTACCCAGACCGTGACCCGAGCTCGCGTTGCCAAAACATACCCCGAAATAGGGTGTCATCGCATCCACCACCTCCGGCCGCACCGGGGTTGTCGCATTGTAATCAAGATAAATGGTCAGGGGTTCCGAGGGCATCGTCAACGGCTACTAACCCACACTGGAGCAGATCCCGCCAAACAGGCGCGCGCCGGCGACGAAAAGATAGAACGTCACAAACGGCCAGAGCAGGAGACCCAGGATCGGGATGGCCCCGATGAGCCCTGCAATGATGAGCGACCCAAGGCTCAACAGATAGGCTTCCACGTATTCGGTTAGAACCTTTCGGATCCGCAGCCAGACGATCGCGGGATGCAACGCGGCCTCAAGGCGCCGCTCCGACAGGTATCGCGCAACCCCCATTGGAAGAAAGAATCCGGCGGTAATTCCGGCGAGCATCCCAACCATGATGAGGACGATTCCGAGAACCAGTCTCGTACCCGCTTTTACCAGGAGGCCGAAGCCGGAGATAACGAAAAGTGCAGGGACGATCTCATGGGCCAGGGTAAGCGCGAACAGAAACAACCCCTTCACGCAGAGGTTCGACCACGGTTTCCATGGCGGCAACGAATCAGTCTGGGGATGCGCCAACGCGCCCTCAAAGGTTGCCAGCACAAAGCCGAGCGCGGGGAAGTTGGCGGCCTGTGCCAGCAGGGAGCCCCCGAGGGAGAATTCTCGAGTGAGCAGGAAGCTAACGGCTACGAAAAGGGTTTCGAGAAGAAGCCCAATGCCGCCGCCTATCGCGATCTTCGTCAGACACTCGCGATCTCCCAATGGGAAGACCAATGCCTGCGTCGCCCGGTTAAGCATGTCCGCCCCTGCGGCGTTTCACGTGAAACACTCATCGCGCATTTGGTCCACAGATGCGCGCATAGATTCGTTCGAGATCGTCTATCGAGTAAAACTCCACCTCGATCGTCCCCCCCTTGCCCGTCTTGCGAATGTGGACCTTCGTACCGAGCGCCTGCCGGAGCGCATCCTCGGCGGCCAGGATGGCCGGCTCGCCGACCGTAGATCGTTGGGGGGCCGTATCGGCCAGTTTCATCCGCCGGACCAACGTCTCGGTGGCACGCACCGACAGGCCCCGTCGGATCGTCTCATCGCGCGCCCTGATCTGGTCGGCTGTGCGCTCCAGCCCCAGCAGAGCCCGGGCGTGCCCCTCCGACAGRGCACCGTCAACCARGTCGGCCTGGACTTGCTTTGGAAGCTTGAGGAGTCGCAGCGCGTTGGCGACCGACGAGCGATCCCGACCCACCCGACGGGCCACCTCTTCCTGGGTCAGTCCAAACTCMTCCTGCAGTCTTAGATACGCCTCGGCCTGCTCAATCGGGTTCAGGTCCTCCCGCTGCAGGTTCTCCACCAGCGCCACCTCCAGCGCTTGGCTGCTGGAAAACTCTTTCAGCAGCGCCGGGACCGTATCGAGTCCTGCCATTCGCGCGGCCCGGAGCCGCCGCTCCCCGGCCACCACCTCTAACCGGTCCCCGTCCCGCCGAAGCAGGATGGGCAGGAGAACCCCGTGCGCCTTAATGGAGGCCGCCAGTTCATGAAGCTTCGCGTCGTTCATGGCGTGGCGGGGCTGGAAGGCGCCGGGCACGATCTCTTCTACGCGAACCTGCATGACCCCGGGAAGATCGGCCCCGGGGATCAGTGTTTCCAACCCCCTACCGAGGGCTTTGCGTTGCGCCATCGACGATCTCCTTGGCCAGGTGCAGGTAGCTCTCGGCCCCTGACGAGCGACTGTCGTACAGCAGAACCGGCTTCCCGAAGCTGGGCGCCTCACTTAGCCGCACATTTCGGGGAATAACCGTTCTCAGAACGCCGCGCGGAAAATGGCGCCGTACTTCCTGTTCCACCTGCTCGCAAATGTTCAGTCTCATGTCATACATGGTCAGGACGATCCCCTCGACCTGAAGTTCCGGATTCAGCCCCGCCCGACACAGGCCGATAGCCTCCATAATCCTGGCCAGACCTTCCAGGGCGTAATATTCGCATTGAAGCGGGATGAGAACCGAGTGGGCCGCCGCCAAGCCGTTGACTGTCAGCAAGCCAAGAGAAGGCGGGCAGTCGATCAAAACAAAGGCGTACATCTCGGTCCCGATCCCCAGCGCCTCCTTCAGTCGAGTCTCACGATGGGGACTGGTCGCCAGTTCTACTTCCGCGCCGATGAGACGCTCTCCCGCCGGAACCAGATCCAAACCGGGCGCGACGGTAGGGCGCGCCACCTCACCGATCTTCGCGCCCCCCATAAGCAGATCGTAGGCGGCCGGCGACGCCTCGCGTTCGACCCCTAACGCGCTAGTGGCATTGCCTTGCGGATCGAGATCAACGAGGAGCGTCCGGTGTGTCCCGGCCGCTAGAGAGGCCGCCAGGTTGACCGCTGTTGTGGTTTTACCGACCCCGCCTTTTTGGTTCGCAATGGCTATGATGCGCATCACCGCCGCTCCTGTGTCAGTTCATTCAGAAGGGTATCACAGCGAACAGCGGGAACAAAGCGTCGAATTGCGCTTGTTTCACGTGAAACATTTTTGGTTGTCACCCACCAGTTATGTGCCGTCAACCTTCGCAAGGATAAGCAGATGGGTTGGCGGGGCGCCTTGATCTGGCGCGGCTGCCTCTCGGCTTTCCACCCTCAATCCTAATGCGTCCAGCGCGGGGCGCAGAGATGAGAGCGTGTCACGCGCCTCCTGCCCTGCCTGCAGAATCAGTCGGCCGCCGGATTTCAGGAGCGGCTTCGTCATGCGCGCAACCTCTTGAACCGGACCGACGGCCCGCGCGAACGCCACATCATACCGGCCCCGATGCTCGGCGTCCTCGCACAGCTCTTCGACTCGCCTCTGGATACACTGTATTCCGGTTAGTCCCAATTGCCGTATAACGAAACGGAGAAAGGTGGCTCGTCGGCGCCTGGGCTCAAGCAGCGTCATATCAATCTCTGGATACCCGATCTTGAGAACCAGTCCAGGAAAACCTGCCCCCGACCCGACGTCTACGGCTTTCAGTAGCGGTGTGGGCTCAAAGGCGGCCCTGTGGGCGAAAGAGCGCAGGAATCCCTCGCGGATAATGGCCTCCTCAGTTCTTAGCCCGGTCAAGTTCACCTGAGAGGCCCACCGTCGCAGTTCAGTTAGGTAGAGCTCGAGCGCCTCATATTGGGCCGGGATCAACTCAATCCCGATGCGGTTGAGCCCTCGGCGAAGCCGCTCGTGTGGACCGACGGATTCCGATCGGACGCCTGTCTGCTCCGATCGGGCGTGCCGGCTAGGACGCTTCCGGCGCGTTGAGCGCGAGCTTCCCCCGCTTCTGCAGCCACTGCTGCTGACCCATCTGAAGGACATTATTCACAAGCCAGTACAACACGAGCCCTGACGGGAAGGTCCAAAACATGAAGGTAAACATCGTCGGCATCATCCACAGCATCAATTTCGCCTGCTGCGGATCGCTTGAGCTGGGGGGGGACATCTTTTGCTGGAAAAACATGCTGACGCCCATCAGCAGCGCCAACAGATTGAATGGATAATCCTTCAAGCCCACCACATTAATCGCGAAGAGCGCATCCGGCTGCGAAAGGTCTTTGATCCAGAGGAATGGGGCTCGCCACATCTCCACCGAGCTGGACAACGCATTGTACAGGGCAACAAAGATGGGGAGTTGAAGGAGCATAGGGAGACAGCCGCCCAACGGGTTGACGCCATGCTTTTTATATAATGCCATAATTTCTTGCTGCTTCTTCTGCGCATTGTTTTTGTACCGCTCCGAGATGGCCGCAATCTTCGGCTGTAACACCTTCATCGCCTGCATCGATCGAAGGCTTTTGGCCGTCAGAGGGTGCAGGACGACTTTCTGAAGTAGAGCGAGCAGCATGATGGCGACGCCGTAGTTGCCGCTGAGGCGATTCAGAAAGCGCAGCAGGTAAAGCGCCGGGCGGGCAAGCGCATCAAACCAACCAAGGTCCACAATATTGCTGAGATCCGATCCGGCAGCATTGAGATGATCGAGATCCTTCGGTCCCCCATAGAAGGCGAAGTGCTGGGTCAGCTCAGTCCCCGGCTCGAGGCTCTGAGCCGGCGAGGCGAAGGCGACGACCGGCTGTTCCTCCGGCCCTTTTCGTATGATCGCCACGCCCTCCTTGCTCTCCGGCAAAAGCGCGGCGGCAAAATAGAGGTCTTGAAGCGCGGTCCACGAGACCCGTCCGCCGTGAGTAACCGCGCTCTTGAGGCTGTGGGGGTCATCCTTCACCCGTCGACCGTCTATCCAGCTTGTCGCCGACACGGCTTTCGCCCGCCCAAGGCCGGCGTAGAACCCAGGACCCCACGCAAGTTCCGGCGTGATCGTGATCGGTTTCTTGCCGGTGTTTTTCCAGGAGAGCTCAATCCCAACGCGGTAGCTGTTGCCCTTGAACGTCAGCCGTTTGGAGAGTTGCAGCGGGCCGCCCCCGCGCGACGAGAAGGTGATCGACCCGGTATCCGACGGCGAGCGGAGATCCAGTTGCGATTTGTCGATGTCGAAGTCTACCGGCGCCGGCTCATCCGGATTGCCGCTGGAGACCAGCAGCGGCCCCAACACCTCTTCTTGTGGAAGCGCGACAAGGTCCACCCCCTGCCCATCGGCAGCCTTGTACGACTTCAGGCGCCAGCTTTTCAGCGCGCCTCCGCGCGACGTCAGAACGGCCCGTATAACATCCGTCTCAACAGTCGCTTCTCGCTCCGGCGCCCTGCGCGGCGCCTCTTGCCCTTGTGGGCGGCCTAACGGCAACGCAGCGTCACCTGATGGGGGCACAGTCGCCTTTGTTCCCGTAGAGGCAACCTCCTTCTTCGGCGGCGCCGACGGTTTTTTCGGGTCCGGCAGTAGGAACTGTGCGCCAAAAAGAATCACGGTCGCCAGAGCGACCGCCAAGAGTGCTCGTACCTGTGATGACATGGAACTCCAGTTGCTCAGATCCTGTTCAAGCGGACGGTTACCTATTTAACCGGATCGTATCCGCCGTCACACCACGGGTGACATCGGCCGAGGCGGCGCACAGCGAGAAGCAGGCCCCGCAGCACGCCGTACCTCCCCACCGCTTCGTAGGCATACTCGGCGCAGGTCGGGTAAAATCTGCAGGCCTGTGGAAGCAGTGGCGACACCGCCGCCTTATAAGCCAGCAATAGCTCCTTAACGATTAGCGTCAGCATCTTTCGCTTTGTCTTGGCCTGGCGCTCCGGAGGTTGAAGAATCCACGCGCCTGCTCAAAAAGATCGTCGATCTGCTCCCTCATGTCGCGCCGACTCAGTGTCGCGATGCCCCTTTTTGCACTAATCAGAAACTCGGTGCTATCGGGAAGCTGATAACAACCTGATCGGAACGCCTCGCGCGCGATTCGTTTTGCTCGATTCCGAACTACAGCCGTACCTGTGCGCGCCCCAAATGCTAATCGGAGCTCTTGTTTTTTTGTTGACGCCGCCCTCACATAAAGTGTAAAGTAAGTGCTGTAAAAAGCCCTTCTTGGCTGGGCCGCGCCGCTCGATTTCGGTTGTCGCATATCCGTGATCGATCTCTAACGCTCAAAAAAGACGAGACCGGCGGCGCTCAGCAGGCGCGTGGGGGCGAGGTTACACGGTGAGCCTTCTTCGGCCTTTTGCCATTCTTCGCTTGATGACATTGCGGCCGTTTGCGGTACTCATCCTGACAAGAAAACCGTGTGTTCTTTTTCGCTTACATTTATTAGGTTGATATGTGCGCTTCATAATCGGTTCCTATCGTAGAGATGGACGGTTATTTGCCTGATCGCAACAAAAACAGACGCCAATATAACCCGTGACGCCTCGGTTGTCAAGCGTAAATAGCGTATGGAACCGGCGAGACTGACTAGGGTTGCCTTCTTTTTGCTCCGCGTGATGGCTCTTTCCGTATAACTATTTACTTTTAAAGTGGTAGAAGTTTTCAACAGGTGTGGACAAGGTGTGTGTAAGTAGGCAGCCGGAGTAATTCAATATGTCCTGTGGGAGGCCTGTTGATACCTGTTGACACCCCTGATAAGTGTGCGCATTATGCACAGCAGGAATAGGAAAGCTCGCCCTTGAAAAGCACGAATGGAGGGCTCTGGCTGCGTCATCCACATTTCCAGAGATACTATTACTACTCCGGTTTTTTACTTTTTTTTACTTAAAACACTTAGAGAATAATTGCCCAACGTTCCCGGAGAGGTGAGAGGTACATGCACATTACGGTATTGCGAGATGATCTACTTAACGGCGTGGGACCGATTCAGGCGGTTGTAGAAACCAAGCGGAGCCTCCCCATTCTCTCCCATCTCCTTCTTGAAACCTCCTCGTCACATCTTTCGGTATTTGGAACCGATCTCGATATCGGCGTGCGAAAACGTATACCCGGGGAGGTGGTAAAGGAGGGCTCTATTGCGTTATCCGCCAGAAAGCTCTATGAAATCGTTCGGGAACTGCCCGCGACATCTCTCGACCTTATCGTGGATGACGAGCTGACGGCGACGATCACCTGTGGACATTCTGAATTTAAAATCAAGGGATTACCGAGAAACGATTTCCCGTCAATGCGCGAACCTCAACAGCGAGGAATTGTCCTGGATCGCCGTCTGTTTCGTGACCTGATTCGACGGACACTGTTTGCGGTTTCCTCCGATCAGACGCGCTACACTTTAAACGGTATCCTGTTTCGCGTCACATCTAGCGATGTGAAGATGGTAGCCACTGATGGCCATAGACTCGCGATGGCGAGCTCGGGGTTGTCGGTGACCAACTCCGAGTCACCAGCTACCATTGACGTGATCATCCCGCGGAAGGCTGCCGCTGAGACACTTAAGCTGCTGCGTGATGAGCCTGGCGATGTTGCTATCGAGATATCGGACAACCACCTTCTTCTCCATACCGACGATACCTTGATTGATGCGCGCCTCATTGAGGGACAATTTCCAAACTATGAACAGGTTATTCCCGCAAATGCGACGAAGGAGGTCGCGGTTAATCGTGAGGCATTTATAGCCGCGCTTCGTCGAACCTCCACTGTTCTTGGTGAGCGCGCGCTTCCCACCACCATGAAACTCACGCCCGGGAAGCTTGTGCTGACTTGCGTGAATCTTGATCTGGGGGAGGCGCGAGACCGGCTTGACGTCGAATACCAACATGAAGAGATGAGTATTGGATTCAATGCTCGGTATATCCTCGACTTTCTTGGTGTGCTCACCACAGATCAGGCCATCATCCGCCTGCAAGATCCACTGAGTCCGGCCTTATTCACCAGTAAGGATGACACGCAGTATGCCTGTGTGATTATGCCGATGCGGCTGTAATGAGCGCCGAATAGCTCACCACCAGCCGCGACCTATACTGAGCGTTGATTACTCTCGCTATTCACCAGTAGGATGACCTATATGAATCAAGAATCGAAAGAACAAGATATCCCTGTCGTGAGCCAAATTGAGTCGAGCCCCCCGTCGCAGGGCGATGTGTATGACGCCACCCAGATCCGGGTTCTCGAGGGCCTCGAGGCGGTGCGGAAGCGGCCCGCCATGTATATCGGCGGCACCGGGGTCGAGGGGCTTCATCACCTGGTGTACGAAGTTGTCGACAACAGTGTCGATGAAGCGCTTGCGGGATACTGTGACCAGGTGGAGGTGACTATCCACTCCGACAACAGTATCAGTGTCCTGGATAACGGGCGCGGCATCCCGGTTGATATTTATGAGCAGACCGGCCGACCAGCCGTTGAGGTGGTCATGACCACACTTCATGCTGGAGGTAAATTTGACAATTCGGCCTACAAGGTGTCCGGTGGCCTGCACGGTGTTGGCCTTTCCGTGGTGAATGCCCTCTCGGAGCGGCTCGATATCGAGATCTGGCGCGACAGTAAGCGATATTCCCAGCGGTATGAGCGCGGCAAACCGGTCAGCGATCTTGAGGAGGTGGGTAAGGCCAGAAAAACCGGAACCCGCGTAACGTTCCTCGCGGACCTTCAGATCTTCGAGGACCGCACCTACAGCCTGGATACCCTGAGCAATCGTCTGCGAGAGTTGGCCTTTCTCAATAAAGGACTTCGCGTTTGCCTGACCGATGAACGGATCAACGACGTGCGGGAGTTCTACTACACGGGCGGTATACGATCATTCGTTGAGCTGCTCAATGAGAACAAGACCGTTCTTCACCCTAAACCGATCTATATCGAGGTCCAGCGCGATACAACCGCCGTCGAGGTAGCCATTCAATATAACGACGGCTACGGTGAGACGGTCTTCTCCTTTGCCAACAACATCAATACGCATGACGGCGGCACGCATCTGATCGGCTTTCGATCGGCCTTGACCAGGACGATTAACAGTTACGCCACATCACGTGATTTATTGAAGAACCTGAAGGCGACGTTGACTGGAGATGACATCCGCGAGGGGTTGACCGCCGTCATCAGCGTGAAGCTTCCCAACCCCCAATTTGAGGGACAGACCAAGGCCCGGCTGAACAATCCCGACATGAAGGGGTTAGTCGAAACCATTGTCAACGAGAAGCTGGCAGAGTATCTGGAAGAGAACCCGGCCGTCGGTCGGCGCATCATTGAGAAGGCGACCGAAGCGGCCCGCGCGCGCGAAGCGGCCCGCAAGGCAAAGGAGCTGGCGCGGCGGAAAGGACCGCTCGACGGCGATGACCTGCCGGGTAAACTGGCCGACTGTGCGGAAAAAAACCCCGCCCTCTGCGAATTGTATATCGTCGAGGGAGATTCGGCCGGCGGCTCCGCAAAACAGGGTCGCGACCGGAGGTTCCAGGCTATCCTGCCGCTCCGGGGAAAGATTCTCAACACGGAACGGGCACGAGCGGACAAGATGCTTTCGTCGGCCGAGATCCGGGTCCTCATCTCGGCGATCGGGGCCGGGATCGACCCAGAATTCGACCTCGGGCGGCTGCGTTATCATAGAATCATCATCATGACCGATGCCGATGTTGACGGGGAGCATATTCGCACATTGTTGCTGACCTTCTTCTTCCGGCACCTTCGGGAAATTGTCGAAGGGGGTCACCTGTATATCGCGCAACCCCCGCTCTACAAGGTCAAGAGAGGGAAGGCCGAGCGGTATCTCAAGAACGACCGGGCAATGGATGAATTTCTGTTGGAGACCATCGGCGAGACGCTCCGGGTGGATGGCGCCAACGGCGGAACAACGTGGACCGGGCAGCGATTGGTGGGAATCCTTCGGAAGTTGATGGTGTGGCAACACTGTTTGCGCGTTATGGAGCGGCGCGGCCGGCATCCGGGCGTCGTAGCGGCGCTGGCGCAGGCCGGCGGCGTGCCCCGTGGCATCTTGAGGGATGAGGCGCAAGCGCACCAGCTTATGGCGCGGCTGCTGGAGATGTTGCGATCCCAGTCTGCGCGGCTGGGGTTCGCCGAGGGGCGCGTGGAGTGGGACGAGGAGCAAGAGGCGTACCGCCTTATCCTCTCGTTCGGCAGCAACGGAAAAGGTCAGCGAAGCGTGACCGCGGTCGACCACGAGCTTATAGGGTCGCCCGAATATCGGGAACTGGAAGGCGCCGCCGCCGCGCTGGTCGGACTTGGCGCGCCCCCGTTCAAGGTCACGGCGGAAAGCGTGACGGCCGACGCCGCGTCCTGGAGCGATCTGCTGGATCAAAGCCTGGCCTTAGCGAGAAAGGGGTTGGCGATCCAGCGATATAAGGGCCTGGGTGAGATGAACCCTGAGCAGCTGTGGCAGACCACGATGAACCCGGAAAGCCGGACGTTGCTCCGTGTCGCCGTTGAGGATGCCGTGGCCGCCGAGCAGATCTTTACCACCCTGATGGGCGACCAGGTGGAGCCGAGGCGGCTCTTCATTGAGCGACATGCCCTGGAGGCCAGCAATCTTGACATCTAGACCATAACAACACACACGGACGCTATCGTGTTGAGGCCCGGAGAACGGGCCGTTTTGATTTATGAAGAACGGAGGAGGGCGAATGCCTGATGAGCAACAGCACATTGCGTTAAACCGAGTGGGCGAGGTCCGACCGACGGATATCCATGAGGAGATGCGCCGGTCCTACCTGGACTACGCCATGAGCGTCATCATCGGCCGGGCCCTGCCCGACGTACGCGATGGCCTCAAGCCCGTTCACCGCAGGGTGCTCTATGCCATGCAGGAACTTGGGCTCACCGCCGGCCGGCCCTATAAAAAAGCCGCCCGTGTCGTCGGTGAGGTCCTGGGGAAATATCATCCGCACGGCGACACCGCGGTCTACGACACCATCGTCCGCYTGGCTCAGGACTTTTCGATGCGGTATCCMCTCGTCGACGGCCAGGGCAACTTTGGCTCGGTGGACGGGGACGCGCCGGCGGCGATGCGGTACACCGAGGTACGGCTGGCGAAGATCGCCCAGGAGATGCTGCGGGATATCGATAAGGAGACGGTCGACTTCGCGCCCAACTTCGATGAAACCCTTGAAGAGCCGACGCTGTTGCCGGCGGCGCTGCCGAATCTGCTGGTCAACGGATCGTCGGGGATTGCTGTCGGGATGGCGACCAACATCCCGCCCCACAATCTGGGCGAGACGGTGGAAGCCCTGCTGATCCTGTTGGAGGATCCCGGCGTGACGCCGGATCGGCTGATGGCCGCGCTGCCCGGGCCCGATTTCCCGACGGGCGCTTATATCTACGGCCGGACCGGGATTCGGGATGCCTATCTGACAGGCCGAGGCCTGATCCGGATGCGCGCGAAGGCGTTTGTGGAAAAGAGTCGGGGCGCCCGCGAGGCCATTATTGTGTCGGAGCTGCCGTATCAGGCCAACAAGGCCAAGCTGATCGAGCGGATTGCTGAGCTGATTCGAGACAGGAAGGTCGAAGGGATCGCGGACCTTCGGGATGAGTCGGATCGGGAGGGGATGCGAATCGTTATCGAGCTCAAAAAGGAGCAGTTGGCGGAACCCGTCCTCAACCAGCTCTTCAAACATACCGCCATGCAATCGACCTTCGGCGTCATCATGCTGGCGCTCGTCGAGGGCCAGCCGAAGGTCTTGGCGCTAAAGGAAGCGCTTGCGCACTTCATCGAGCACCGGAAGACCATCGTCATCCGGCGGACCCGATTCGATCTCCGAAAGGCCGAGGAGCGCGCCCACATCCTGGAAGGGTATCGAATTGCGTTGGACCACCTGGACGCCGTCATCGCGCTGATCCGGCGATCCCGCTCGGCGGACGACGCCCGCGCCGGCCTGATGGAACAGTTCGGCATGAGCCAGATCCAGGCCCAGGCGATCCTGGAGCTGCGTCTGCAGCGCCTGACCCAACTGGAACGGCAAAAGATTCAGGACGAGTACAGCGAAACCATCGCGGCCATCGAACGGTACCGCGCCATACTGGCGAGCGAGGCCCTGGTGCGCGAGATCGTCAAAGAAGAGCTGCTGGCCGTAAAGGAGGCCTACGGTGATCCGCGCCGCACCGAGATCCTTGAAGAGACCGCTGAGATCGAGCTGGAAGACCTGCTGGCCGACGAGGAGATGGTCATTCCCATCACCCACGGCGGGTATATCAAGCGAAGCAACCTCAACGTCTATCGAAGCCAACGCCGCGGCGGCAAGGGGATGAGCGGGATGGCGACCAAGGAAGAGGACTATGTGGAGCACCTCTTTGTCGCCACGACCCACAGCTACCTCCTCCTCTTTACGAATCAGGGGAAGGTGCACTGGCTCAAGGTACACGGGCTGCCACAGCTTGGGCATGCCGCCAAAGGCAAGGCCCTCGCCAATTTCTTGCAGCTTCAGGCCGGGGAGCAGATCACGACGGTCATCCCGATTCGCCAGTTTGAGGTCGATCGCTACCTGCTGATGGCGACCCGGCGCGGGATCGTCAAGAAGACCGAGCTGAACGCCTACGGCAACCCTCGCGCGGGCGGCATCATCGCCATTACGCTGGATGAAGGGGACGATTTAATCGCGGTCCGGCTGACCAAGGGGGACGACGAGGTCCTGCTCGGCACTAAGCAGGGGATGGCGATCCGCTTCAAGGAGGACGAGGTGCGGTCGGCAGGGCGCGCGGCCCGCGGCGTCAAGGGGATCTCGCTGGAGGCCGGCGACGAGGTCGT
>PQAQ01000167.1:0-1927 GCA_003105305.1 Candidatus Methylomirabilota bacterium | reverse complement strand
GAGGGGGACGAGGTGGTGAGCGCCGAGTCGCTGCCGCGTCGCCGGACGGGGCGGCCGCGCCGGGCATCCTCTCCGTCACCGCGAACGGCTACGGCAAGCGCACCGAGCTCGCCGAGTACCGGATGCAGAGCCGCGGCGGCAAGGGGATCATCAACATCCGGGCGACCGACCGAAACGGCCCTGCGGTTGGCGTGATGCTGGTGCAGCCCGGCGATCAGATCATGATGATCTCTCAGGAGGGGCGGATCACGCGGCTGCGGGTCGACGAGATCAGCCTGATCGGGCGAGCCACCCAGGGGGTGCGGCTGCAGGGGTTGGAGTTGAGCGATCGCGTCGGCGCCGTCACACGACTGGTCAGCGACGATGAGGGCGATGAGGGAACGGATAGCCCCGCGACCCTGCCTGAACCCGACGCAGAGGCAGGTCCGCTCGACGAGGCTTGAGCGACGCGGGAGGGCGTGGTATAGTGACGCCTCTGCTGCCGACGGCGGCGATTGCGGGCGCGCCTCGGCGGACTCCGGATGAGAACCCTTGACCGGAAGGACGGCCGTGCTGGACCTGAGATATGTCCGTGACAATGCCGAGCTGGTGCGCGAACGTCTCGCGGCCAGAGGCGCTGTGCCCTTCATCCTCGACGAGTTTGTTCAGCTCGATGCCGAGCGGCGGGCGATACTCGTCGAGGCAGAGCGGCTCAGACAGCGGCGCAATGAGTTGTCCAAGCAGGTTGCCGAACTCAAGCGACAAGGCCTGAGCGTAAACGACATTGTCGCAGAGGTCGCCGCAGACGCGCCGCTGCTCGACAATCTCGAACAACAACTCAAGGCAAAGGAGGCGATCCTACAGGAAGCGGCGCTGTTTCTCCCGAACCTCCCGCATGCTTCCGTCCCGGTTGGGAAATCGGCCGACGACAATGTTGAGGTCAGACGATGGGGCAGTCCGCGCCGGTTTGACTTCGAGCCGAAATCCCACTGGGAACTCGGGGAGGCGCTGGGGATCCTGGATTTCGAGCGGGCGGCGATCATCGCGCAGTCGCGCTTTGCCGTCCTGAAGGGCGTTGGGGCCAGGCTGGAGCGCGCGCTGATCGGCTTCATGCTTGACCTGCACGGTAAGAAGTTCGGTTACACCGAGATCCTCCCGCCGCTGCTGGTCAATGCCGATGCCATGCGTGGGACAGGTCAGCTCCCCAAGTTTGGCGAGGAGCTGTTCAAGACCAAGGACGAGGGGCTCTACATGATCCCCACGGCGGAGGTCCCGGTGACTAATCTTCACCGCGAAGAGATCCTGCCGCCTGGAACGCTCCCCTTGTCCTATGTTGCCTACACCCCCTGCTTTCGACGAGAGGCAGGCTCGTACGGCAAGGACACGCGAGGCCTCATGCGGCAGCATCAGTTCAACAAGGTGGAGCTGGTGAAGCTGGCCGAGCCCGAACGCTCCTACGACGCATTGGAGGAGATGACCCGGCATGCGGAGACGGTCCTGCAGCGGCTGGGCCTGCCGTATCGGGTGGTGGCGCTCTGTACGGGAGATCTGGGGTTTGCGGCCGCCAAGACCTACGACATCGAGCTGTGGATCCCCAGCCAAGGGACCTATCGGGAGGTCTCGTCGCTCAGTAACTGCGAGGCGTTTCAGGCGAGGCGGGCCAACATTCGCTATCGGACCACCGCGAAGGCGACGCCGCAGTTTGTCCATACGCTGAACGGGTCGGGGGTTGCGGTGGGGCGGACGTGGCTTGCTATCCTGGAGAACTATCAGGAGGCCGACGGCAGCATTGTGATCCCGGAGGCGCTTCGGCCGTATATGGACGGCCTGGAACGGATCAGCTAGGAACAGGGTATAGGGTTCGGGGTTGAAAAGAGAAGAGAGGCATTACTAAACCCTATACCCTAACCCATAAACCCTGCTTATCGGAGGGGTGGCCGAGTGGTTG
>PQAQ01000166.1 GCA_003105305.1 Candidatus Methylomirabilota bacterium | reverse complement strand
ACGCCTGAACTGCGCACCAATAAATGGGGCGTGGTGATGGTGGATACCACCACCTACCATACCAGCAAGAAGGGGGTCTTTGCGGGTGGTGACGTGGTTACCGGCGGTTCGACAGTGATCCTGGCCATGGGACAGGCCAAGGAGGCCGCCAGACACGTTCATGAATACCTCATGGGCCAGTTCAACTATGAGCTGAATGTCCCAACTGATCCCAACGCCCCAGGCGTCCAGTGGGAAGGACGCTTTGCCAAAGCAAAGCGGTAGGCGGAACGTCGGCCGACCGATATCGTCGGCAGATCTCCACCGATCTCGTTACCCGTCTTAGCCCCGAGTTCGATCCCACTAGAGGCTAGACCATGGCGCACCATTCCCGTGCCCGCCTGTTGATCTCGTGTCTCGATCGTCCGGGCATCGTTGCGGCCGTCTCGCGCTGCCTGTTTGAGCAGGGCGCCAACATCGTACACTCGGACCAGCACACGACCGATCCCGAAGGCGGCATCTTCTTCATGCGGATCGAGTTCGGTCTGCCGGGACTGCAGGATCGCTGCGTTGAGCTGGAACGCGCCTTCGAGCCGATCGCCCGCCGGTTCAAGATGGACTGGAGGCTGACACACGCAGCCCGCGTGAAGCCCGTCGCGATCTTCGTCTCGAAGAAGGACCACTGCCTGTTGGAGCTGCTCTGGCGGTGGAAGGCGGGCGATATGGCCGCCGAGATCGCCATGGTGGTGAGCAATCACACCAACCTGCGCCGACTCGTCGAGAGTTACGGAATCCCGTTTCACCACATCCCGGTCACACGGGACCGGCTGGATCAGGCCGAGGCCACGCAACTTCAACTGGTCGACGGCAAGGTCGACCTGATCGTCCTGGCCCGGTATATGCGCATCCTCTCGCCGGCATTTGTCCGTCGGTTCCCCGGCCGGATCATCAACATCCACCACAGCTTCTTACCGGCCTTTGTCGGGGCGGACCCATATACGCAGGCGCACGCGCGCGGGGTCAAATTGATCGGCGCCACGGCGCATTACGCGACCGACGCGCTGGATGCCGGTCCGATCATCGAGCAGGATGTCGAACGGGTAGATCACCGTCACAGCGTCGAGGATCTGAAGCGTATCGGCCGCCGCGTGGAACGGATGGTCCTGGCGCGAGCCGTCACCTGGCACCTGGAGGACAAGGTGCTGGTATACGGCAACAAGACCGTAGTGTTCGCCTAGCCGCCGTTCGGGTGGTTGGATACCCGTTCACCGCTTCGCGACACACTCGGTTACAGGCTGTCATTGGGCAGCCGATGTCACGTGCGTTGCTGCGCCTTTAAAATCACATTCGCAAGCGGATCTGCCGCTCGAGCCGCCACCGGGCCGATGATCGCACACGCCAAGACGTACGCCGCGGCAAGAGAGGCAACCTGTGGCGCGGCGCCGGCGCCCACCGCGAGGCCAGCGATCACAATGGAAAATTCCCCTCTTGCAATAAGCGTCGCGCCCGCTCGTATACGGCCTCGCAGGCCGACTCCGCCAGCGGCCAACCAGCCCGTGGCGAATTTTGTCATTGTCGTGACTGCAACGAGGCCGAACGCGAGCGGTAACGCAGGCAATAACGCTCCCGGTGCGATCTGGAGGCCAAAAAAGAAAAAGAAAACAGCGGCAAATAGATCGCGAACTGGCGCAATCACGCGACCCGCGTGTTTTGCAAACGGGCCTGAAACAGCGATGCCGACAAGGAACGCGCCCACGGCCGCGGATACCTGCAAGCGCTGCGCGATACCGGATACGAGGAGCACTAATCCGAAGCTTGTGAGAAGAATGACTTCGTCCGACCCGTGGACGGCAGCGCGACTGAGAGGCTCTCCGAATGCCAGGGCCACGACAAGAACCACCGCAACGGCCACGACAGCGACAGCAACCGAGATGACCGCGGCCTCGCCGGTTTGGTCTGTCAGTGCGACGCTGAGCAGCGGCAGGAATACCGCCATCGCGAGATCCTCAAGGACGAGTACCGAGATAATTGTCCGTGTTTCCGGACTGTTGTGACGGCCAAGCTCTTGGAGGACCTTGGCGATCACTCCCGACGAGGATACGTACGTGATGCCGCCGAAGGCCGCCGCAACTGTCGGCCGCCAACCCAACAAAAGGCCGAACACGACACCGGGAGCGAAATTGAAAAGGATATCAATGAGTCCAGCGCGAACCCCGGAACGCAAAGTCTGCGCGAGCTCAGCGCCGGTGTACTCTAATCCCAGGGTGAATAGCAGGAGAACGACGCCTATCTCGGCGCCTACATGAGCGAACCCTTCGCTGAAGGGCAGTGGGAGCACGCCGCCGTTACCGAATGCGAGCCCCGCAAGCAGATAGAGGGGAATTGCCGAGAGGCCAAGGCGACTCGCAAAGCGCGATAGGAGAGCCAGGCCAAGGGTCGCTGCCCCTAATTCGACAAACACCAGCGAGACGTCTACCGCCGGCTCGGCCATCGTACCGTGTGCCCCAGCATACCGATCCTCTCCGGAAAGCGCCGGTCTGCCCGAATAAGAACTGATCTGCTGAGACGGGCAGGCGAAGCTGCGCCACCAACCCCCTCCAGCCCTATCGCCCTTTGCCGTAGCACCCGCAATATCCATCACCTGGACCCTGCTGTCAAGCTCCACTTGCCCAGACAAATTACCCGATCCGGCGGGATATCGAGATATCGATCTCTTAGAGGAGAGTTGATGACTCGGGTAGGCGCCACTCAGAGCTAGCCTGCAGGGCGCAAAAGATGCTATCCTGCTGATGACCTTCTCGATAGGAGTAGAAGCATGCATGAACCTCTTCTGAAAGCCATCGGCAAGGAGTTGTCCGTTCGCGCCGCTAAGGCGGCGGCAATCGGCGAAGGCGTCCTCGATGAGAGCACGTTTAACACGATAGAGATCGATCGGCTCTTTGACGCAGTGAATCACGCCAGCACCATCGCCGGACAAGCCACGCTCTACCGTTCTCTGGCCCACCCGCTGAGTTCGATCGAGACCATTAGCGCCAAGCAGGAGGCACTCAAAGAACTGGATGCGAAGCCTGATCTGAGAGCGCACATCGAAGCGCTGGTGCGGAATGCCGCAACAAATGAAGAGGAATTCTACCGTCTGCTGTTTGGGGCTTTTGTTGGGACCTTCGGGGATCCTAAAGGCAAGATGGAAACCGGCGGTTACGGGCATAAGACCTACCGACAAGGGACCCAGCTCATGTTGGGGCTGGTCAGGGGCGCGCGGAGCCTGCCGATCCCGGAAAGCTCCTATCTGCGAGCATGCCTTGACGCGCTCAGGACGTTCGGTTCCACGCGGTCGCATGCCTTGATGGAAGGTCCCGCCTACGTGACCGAGAAGGCGATCAAAACCAGGTCTGAAAAGTGGCTGCTGACGCCGGCCATCAAATTCACACCGACCCTCTTCAAGCCGCGATTGATCGCCTTGCTTGTGGCCGCAATGGGTCTCTTTATGTACTACGCCCCAGAGCTTGGGATCGCCCGGGCCGTGATGCCGGCCGTGATGGTGTTTCTGCTCCCGTCATTCATGCTGTATGGGCCTCTTATCGGAGGGTTTGACAGGGACCATATCATCTATCCCTTGCGAGACGAATATAGAGGGTCGCGCGATGTGCAGCTGGCATTAGAGGCGTTGGGACAGATCGATGAACTACTGTCGTTTCACCGGTATGCCAAGGCCTTCGGTGGCCCCACCGTGTTGCCGGGGCTTCTGCGTTCAGATCGGCACGCGCTGATCTTGGAAGCGGTCAGAAACCCTATCCTGGGCAAGGATAATGCTGGATACGTCCCTAACGATATCAACCTGAACGGAGTGAAGCTCACGTTTGTGACCGGCCCGAACGGAGGCGGGAAGACCGCCTTCTGCAAAACGCTTGCCCAGGTACAACTGCTGGCGCAGATCGGCTGCTATGTCCCGGCCGAACACGCACAGCTCTCGGTGGCGGATCGGATCTTTTATCAGGCTCCAGAAGCCAATACGCTGGCCGACCGGGAGGGACGCTTCGGGACGGAGTTGCAGCGGACGAAGGCCATCTTTTTCGCCTCGTCACCCAGAAGTCTGGTCATTCTCGATGAACTGGCAGAAGGCACCACCCATCAGGAGAAACTCGAGATCTCCCATACGATCCTCGGCGGTTTTTATCAGGTCGGCAACAACACGATCCTGGT
>PQAQ01000165.1 GCA_003105305.1 Candidatus Methylomirabilota bacterium | reverse complement strand
CCGTGGGCCATCCAGTTGTCCGGTTTTTCTCGCTGATACCCGCCGTCAATGGCCTGTTTGAACAGGCCGTACTCATAGTTGAGGCCGTATCCGTACCCCGGCATGCCCATGGTGGCCAGAGAGTCCAGAAAACAGGCCGCCAGGCGACCGAGGCCGCCGTTTCCCAGCGCGGCTTCAGATTCGCCTTCCAGCACGTCATCGAGGTCGACTCCCATTGTGCGGAGCGCCTCCCGACACGGATCGAGCACGCTCAGATTGCTCAGGTTATTTCTCAGGGATTGCCCCAGGAGAAACTCCATGGAGAGATAATGCAGGCGTTTGGGATCGGCGCGTTGATATCGATCCTCGGTGTCCAGCATCCGATCGATGAGGGCGTCTCTGACGGCAAAGGCGACGGCCATGAACAGTTCTCTGGCGGAACAGTGCTCCCACTTTTTGCCCAATGAATATCGGACATGATAACGGATGGCGTCCTGAATGGCGGATCCTGTGAGGGGTGTGTGCTGATGCGTTCCGGATTCCGGCGAAACATCCTGCTCAAGCCTTCTGGTTGACATCGGTTACCCCATCAGCGGCGTAGTGTCGATTCGGCACGACTTAAAAAATCTCGTCAACGTCAGAATGTTTTTTCCACAGGTTGTAGTGTAGCTGACCTCGTCCATCGTGCTCCTGATAATCGCGAGTCCCAACCCTCCTTCAGGGAGACGCTCCAGGCAGCGCGGATCAAAATCAAAGGGTGATGGGGCCTTTGGCGCAAGGCAGTTCGGATCCATCGCCCTTCCCGCGTCACAGATCTGAAAGGTCAGTTTGTCCGAATAGTGGCTGAAGATCACCTGGACTTCATGCTCTGCCTCGCGGTCGTAGGCATGTATGATCGCATTATTGACCGCCTCGACCACGCACAACGCGATCTGGTGGGATTCGATATCGGAAAGGGAGGTAAGAGAGCAGAGCCGCTGGATCGCCTGACCGACAAGCGGCACGTTCTGCAGATCGCTGGCGATCGCCAATGTGATCCGTCGCTCGCTCACGTGGCCGCATCCTTTTCGTTGCCGCCCAAGACTGAGACGGCCTGCCGCTCATTCTCAAAGACCTGAAACACCCGGTCCATCCTTGTCAACCTGAATAACGTCATAGTCGTCTCCTGCAGGCCGCACACGACCAGTTCTCCCCGTCCTCCCATTCGCTTCAAACCGGAGACGATCGCCCCCAGGCCACTACTGTCGATAAACTCGACCTTGGAGAGATCCAGGACAATCTTGGTATGACCCGATGCGATCAGCTCGGTCATCTGCTCCTTAAAATCGGTTGCGATTCTCGCGTCCAGCCGATCCTCCAGTGGGATCACAATCAACACATCGCCTGCCCTCCGCTGGTCAAGCTGCATCGTGTGGGCTCCTTCGCCTATTCGGGTTGCCGGACCTGAACCATTACTGCCGCAAGAAACGTCTCCAGGCGTTCGCACAGGCTCGTCACGGCCTCCCGATCGCCGCGTGCGCCGGCCTCTTCGATAGCCTTCCCGATGTCGCTGATCTCCATGAATCCATAGCCGCCTCCGGTCCCTTTCATGGTATGTCCTAATCGCGAAAGCTCGCCGTACTTGCCCTCCCGGACCAACTGCTTTATCTGCTCGACATCCCGACGACGATTCTCCAGGAATTCCGGGATCAGGTCCGCGATCTCCTCGTCGACGTAGACGACAATCGCCTGTGTCCCCATCTTCAGTCTCTCCTTATGGGACCGTCAAGCCGCGATCCTTGTTTTCCTCCTCCGAATCGCTCAGATAGCGCCGGACTGTCTGAAGCAGGAGATCCTTCCTCAGCGGCTTGGTGAGGTAATCATCCATTCCTTGTTGCAGACATTGCTCTCGATATCCGGCGATCGCATGAGCCGTCAGCGCAATGATAGGCATTCGCCCGATGTTGTGCTCTCGTTCCCACGCCCTGATCGTTCGTGTCGCCTCAAACCCATCCATTTCCGGCATCTGCACGTCCATCAGAATGAGATCGTAGCGAACCTGCCGAATGGCATTGAGCGCTGCTATCCCATTTCCTGCGACCACAACCCAGTAGCCGGCCTTCTCCAGAATCCTTCTCACCAGATTCTGATTATCCACATTGTCTTCGACCAGCAGGATGTGTCGCGGGAGCGTGGAGCGTCCCGCCTCCGGGATCGTCGGCTCAGCGGGCGCCTCTGCCTCCTCCGCCTTTCGAAGCAGTCCCATCAACATGTCCAAGAGCTTTGACTGCTTGACCGGCTTGGTCAGGACCGCCGCGATTCCCAGCTCTTTCCTTGTGGCAGCGGGCAGCCCTTCCCAAGACGAGAGCATCACCACCTTGATCGCCTGAAGCCTTCGGTGTCCCCGGATCGCCCGTGCCACAGCCGCCCCGTCCATGCCTGGCATGTGATAATCCAGGAGAACGACCTGATAGTCCGCTTGTGGCGCGCGCAACAGCGCCAACGCCTCCTCTCCGCCGGCCGCCTCGCCGACCGATATGCCCCACATCTGAAGCGTTCGTCGAAGGATTAGACGATTGGTCGGATTATCATCCACAATCAGCACCGCCACGTCGCGTAAATCGGGATACGCCTCGCGCCCCGCTTGTGCCGTCTCCGCTTCAGGCTCGGCCACGGATACGGTCAGATCACAATGGAAGGTGGATCCTGTGCCGACCGTACTCTCGACCCATATCCGGCCGCCCATCAGCTCCATGAGGGACTTCGAGATACTCAAGCCCAGCCCGCTTCCCCCAAACCGCCGGGCGGTCGTAGCATCGGCCTGAGCAAATGGGTCAAAAATCCTGGCCTGCTGATTTTTTGGGATGCCGATCCCGGTATCGGTCACCGAGAAATGAAGCCCGACTTGTCCGGGCGTTTCAGTCTGTGTCTGTTCAACGTGGATGGCCACCTCCCCGCGCTCCGTAAACTTGATGGCATTGCCCGCCAAGTTCACCAATACCTGCCTCAGGCGCGTGGGATCGCCGAGTACACGCGACGGCAGCGAGGGATCCACATAGCATGTCAGTTCCAGTCCCTTTTTCTGGGCCCGAATGCTCAAGACATCGGCTACGCCCTCCACCACCTCCCGTAAATGAAAGGCGACCTCCTCAATCCCCATCTGACCTGCCTCAATCCTGGAGAGATCGAGGATATCATTGATAACGCTCAGCAATACCTCGGAGGAGGATTGCACCACCTGCAGGAACTCGCGCTGCTCCGTCGTAAGCGTAGTATCGAGGGTGAGCTCGGTCATTCCGATGATGGCATTCAGCGGCGTCCGGATCTCATGGCTCATCTTGGCCAGAAACTCGCCCTTGGCACGGCTGGCCGCTTCTGCGGCCAATTTGGCCTGCTGCATCGCCGCCTCCGCCCGCTTGCGCTCTTCCACCTCTCGCCTCAGCTCTTCGGTATGACGTTGTAGCGAACCCCAGAGCCGGCTGTGCTCGATGACAATGGCCACCTGATCAGCCAGGGGAAGCAGGCGCTCAATGTCTCGCAAGGAGTACGTCTCGACCGCCAGGCTGTCGAGAAAGAAGACCCCCAGCACCTCCCCTCCGACCAGAAGGGGAAGCCCAAGTGAGGACCGGACCCCCTCCTGCGCGAGATAGGCCTCATCGCGGAACGCGGCTTCCTTGACCAGATCACGCGCAAGCCTCGGCTCGCCATGGGTGAGCATCCACTCGATGGCCGTATCGTTCGTTGTGGGCCAGCTCTGTCCCTGGTGAGAGACGAGCGGAGGATGGGCCACGGCGTAGGCCACAGCGAGTTGATCGCCCTCCGAGAGAATTACCCCCAGGCGGTCATACGGGACGTACGACTCCACTGCTCGCGCAAACGTATCGAAGACCTCGTCAAGCTCAAGCGATCGATTCAGCAGGCGGCTCAGCGTGAAGAGCGCCTCCCATCGCGCGGCAAGGTCCTTCGAGGTCTTATACAGTTGTGCCAGTTCGGTATGGGTGGCCGCCAACTCAGCGTCGGCCTGCTTGTGGGCCGTGATGTCCTGCTTGACCGCGATGAAATGGGTGATCCGCCCGCGGTCGTCTCGAACGGGGGCGATAGTCTGTTCCTCGGTGTACAGGGTTCCATCCTTGCGCCGGTTGATCATCTCTCCGTGCCAGACCTGCCCGGCCAGGATCGTCTCCCAGATATGCTGGTAGAATGCGGCGTCATGATGGCCCGACTTGAGGAAACGCGTGGTTCGGCCGAGCATCTCCTGGGCTGTGTAACCGGTCAATGCCGTGACAGCGGGATTGACCCACGTGATCTTCCCTTCCCGGTCGGTGATCATGATGCCGTTGGCGGCGGCCTCCAGCGCCGTCGTGCGCAGGCGTAGTTGGGTCTCCGCCAGTTTGCGAGCGGTGATGTCACGAATCGCGCTCATGACAACGCCGCCATCTTTGGTGGGATAATGACTCAGCTTGATGTCGACGGGGAACTCACGCCCGTCCTTGCGCACGCCATAGAGTTCCAAGCCTATCCCCATCGGCCGCGTCACAGGGTGTGTGAGGTAGGTGGCGCGATGCGCGGCGTGCTGCGCGCGAAGATGCTCAGGCACGAGCAGCTCCAGGGGCATACCCAGCAACTCCTGCAGCGAATAGCCGAACAGTTTCTCCGCTTCCTCGTTGGCGAGTACGATACGCCCGGTATGATCGACCAGCAGCATGGCATCCGGCGCATCCTTGACCAGTCCGCGAAACTTGGCCTCGCTTTCGGCCAGCGCGTTGAGCATCTCTTGCAGACGGGTGGTTAGACGGTTGAGCTCGTCCACCACTCGCGGCGCTGCCGGGCACTTGCTCGCGACACACTCATTCAGACTGGCGGCCAGCCGGTTGAGTTCATCAATAACGGTATCCGGGGTGAAGGCAGTCGTCTCCTGTGCCGTGCGAGCATCGCTATCGCGAGGTGCACTGTGTTGCATCACGGTCCTCAGCGACTTGAAGCGGTCGGTTGTTCGCTGTCAGCCGACAGCGTGAACGCGGCCGCTGAGTTACCCTGCTTCCCGTTCGAGCGCGAGCAGGGTAATGTCATCCTCAAACTCATCGCTGTCCCTCCAGCGCAAGAGTGTCTGCTCCAGTCCCGCCACCACATCCTGCAACGGACGGTCCCGCCACTCTTCCAGGAAAGCCGTGAGGCGGTTTACGGAAAAACGCTCCCCATTCTTTCCGATACAGTCCGGAATGCCATCAGAGTAAAAGAAGAGCCGGTCGCCAGGATGGAGGTACAGCTCCTCTTCTTCATATGTGACGCCGGGCAACATTCCGACAGGAAATCCCCCCGTTCCCAGCAGTTCGGCTTTGGCCTCATCGGGTTGATAGATGGGGGATGGATGGCCGGCTTGAGTAAACAGCGTTCGGAAGTTCCGGGTTTCAACGATGCCATATACCATCGTGAAATACTGCATCGCATCCTCTTCGGATTGAAACAGTTGATTGAGGGCCTGGACGGCCTCCGCCGGCATGGCGATCTCATAATGGGGAGGGGTCGGGATGAAGCGCATCAGGGCGCTTCCCTGACAGACGGTGGGGGAGAGCAGCTTGCTTAGCGTGACCGACAACATCGCCGCAGGAATCCCATGGCCGGCAACGTCAAGAAGATAGAAACCGATTCGGTGCTCATCAAGCTGAAAGACATTAAAGATATCGCCTGCCACGAAATGACTGGGGGCGAATATCCACTCACACCTGAACCCGGGGACGACCAACGCGCGGTTTGGCAGGAGGCTTCGCTGCATCGTCACAGCGGCATCAAGATCCGCACGAATCCTGGAATAGGTCTCCTGCAACTTTTTATTCTGCTCTTCCAGGTTGCTTTCCAGCCGGACGATTCGTTCTCCCGCTCTGATCCGGACCTTGAGCTCTCCGGCATTGAAGGGCTTGATCAGGAAATCATCGGCGCCGGCCTCCATCCCTTTAATCAGCTCATCCTTCGAGTTCTTGGCCGTCAGAAGGATGATGTAGATATATCGCCCAAATCGTCCTTCCCTGATCCGACGGCACAGCTCAAGGCCGTCCAGCTTGGGCATCATCCAGTCGGTAATGATAAAACTGATCGCCTGATTCTGAAGAATCTCCCACGCTTCTACGCCGTCGGCGGCAGGGACGACGTCGTACCCCCATCGTTCGAGGCGTTGCAGCAGGAGCTCCCGCATAGCTGCATCATCGTCAACAATCAGTATCCGCATCGCGAGCTCCTACCGTATACGCCGTAACACGCCCATGACTGCGAAGTCCGCAGTAACAATAATAGTGTAGAGCGAGCCCAGCCAGGATGCAACTCTATGACGGGTTGGGCGAATTTGGTATGGGGCCGTATTCCCGTATGCTCTCGGAGTACTGGAGGCCTATCGTATCATCGAGAAGTCAAACCCCTGGAGGGTGGCCTGGACATGGTTGAGGAAGGCGCTGGCGTAGGCGCCGTCGATCAGGCGGTGGTCGTAGGAGAGGCAGAGGTAGGCCATCGAACGGATGGTGATCGCGTCGTCGATGACGACCGGTCGTTTCACCACCTTGCCCAAGCCCAGGATGGCCGCCTGCGGCTGCACTATGATCGGTGTGCCGATCATAGTGCCGAGCGCGCCGAAGTTGTTGACCGTGAAGGTTCCGTCATGGACCTCCTCCAGGCCGAGCCGCCTGTCGCGTGCCCGTGCGGCCAGGTCGGCTAACTGTTTTACCAGGATTAGGAAACTCTTCTTGTCCGCCTCCCGCAATACCGGGACAATGAGACCTTCATCCAATGCCACTGCGATCCCGATGTTGATCGCCTGTCTGACGATGATCCCTTCTCGCGTAAAAGAGGCGTTCATCAGCGGATAGGCCCGCAGGGCATCCGCCGCCGCCTTGACCACAAAGGGAAGAAACGTCAGCGCCACCCCGGTTTGTTGGAGAAAGGCGTCGTGGTGGGCCTGCCGGTATCGGTCAATGGCCGTCATATCGACTTCGTGGATCTGCGTCACGTGAGCCGCGGTTCGGCGGCTCCGGATCATGTGTTCAGCGATCGCCTTTCGCATGGGGCTGATCGGGAGGATCCGATCCTCGGCAGGGCGGGCGGGAGATTCGGGGGCTGTTCGGGGTGATGCCGCAGTCATCCGTGAGATCCCGGCAATGAAATCGAGCAGGTCCTTTTTGGTGACGCGCCCCTCTGAGCCGGTTCCTTTTACCTGATCGAGGTCTACGCTATGCTCCCTTGCCAACTCGATCACGGCGGGCGAGTACCAGCGCGTGGCCGAAGCCGCGGCCTGAACATCTGCCCGTTGTCCTGTCTGGGGCCGGACCGCACCGACGGCAGGCGCCTCGTCGATGGTGGCCAGTACCGCGCCGACGGGCGCCATCCCGCCTTCCCGGACAACGATCCTGGTCAACACCCCGGCAGCGGCGGAGGGGATCTCGACGTCTACCTTATCCGTGGAAATGGCGACGAGCGGCTCGTCCTTGGCTACATGTTCTCCGACCTTTTTGAGCCAGGTGACGACCGTCCCTTCGGCGACGCTCTCCCCCATCTGCGGCATGATGACGTC
>PQAQ01000164.1 GCA_003105305.1 Candidatus Methylomirabilota bacterium | reverse complement strand
CGCGACTTGAACGCAGCCGCTGCGCGGCGGACGCTTCGCGTGCTCAGAAGTGACTGGAGGTGATGAAAGCGACAGTATCGTGAGTCATACAGGAGGATTCTATGACTCACTTACGAACAATGATGGTCGAAGAGTTGGTGCGACGGAACTATTCCGCTGCCACGCGCGAGTGCTACATCCGGGCTGTTGATGAATTCGCCCGGTATTTCAACTGTGCTCCAGACAAATTGGGTCTGGAACACATTCGGATATTCCAGGCACACCTGTTCACCGACAGAAAACTCTCCCCTAACACCGTGAATCAGCATCTGGCCGCTTTGCGGTTCTTCTTCGTCAAGACTCTGCACCGACCCTGGAACACGGCCGAGACTCCCTACCCGAAACGGGTCAAGAGCTTACCAAGGGTGCTGAGCCAGGACCAGGTCGCCCGACTGATTGATTCCGCCATTCTCCCGTTTCACCGGGTGGTTCTGATGACGCTGTACGCCACCGGAGCGCGCCGTGCCGAACTGGCGCGGTTGCGGGTCAGTGACATCGACAGTGGGAGGATGGTCATCCGCATTCACGGCAAAGGGCTCAGAGAACGCGAGGTGATGCTCAGCCAAGTGTTGCTTGATGCGCTGCGGGAGCACTGGCGACGACACAAACCCAGGGAATGGCTCTTCCCGGGTGGGACGAACCACAAAGCTGACCGTCCTATCGATAACAAGGTGGTTTGGCAGGCGTGTCACGAAGCCGCCAAGCGTGTCGGCCTGGAAAAGGAAGTACACCCGCACATTTTGAGGCACTGCTTCGCGACACATCTGCTCGATGCCGGAGCCGATTTGCGTGCCATTCAGCTGTTGCTCGGGCACGCCAGTCTCGAACAGACCGCACGCTACCTGCACGTGTCGAAGCGGCGGCTGAGCGCCACCGCCAGCCCGCTCGATGCGCTGACGCTCTCAAACAAGGGAACCGACCCGCCGGTGAGGACATAGATGCAACGGCCACCACTCGAGGTGGCCGATATCGTCCGTGCTGCGGGAAGGAAATTCATCGCAAACAGCCGCGAGTGGATCACAAGGCGGCATCTGAAGGTTCTACGAGCAATCGTCAGCTGCCGCACTGCTGCTCTCGGCTACCATGTCGATGAGTGCACCCGTTGCGGCTACTCCGGCCACTCCTACAACTCGTGCCGTGACAGACATTGCCCAAAGTGTCAGGCCAACGCCCGCCTTCGTTGGATCGCGCGACGGAAGAAGGAACTTCTTCCTGTCCCTTACGCCCACATCGTATTTACCGTGCCCCGCCGTCTGGCGCAGCTTGCACTGCAGAACAAGCAGCTCATCTATGCGATGCTGCTGCGCCTCAGCGCGGAAACCCTGATCGAAGTCGCCCGCAATCCCAAGCGCCTCGGCGCGGAGATCGGATTCTTCAGTGTGCTCCATAGCTGGACCCAGACCATGGAGCATCATCCCCACGTCCACTGCGTCGTGCCCGCCGGCGGATTGTCCTTCGATCATCTGCGCTGGGTGCCTTCAAGCCCACGCTTCTTTCTGCCGAAGGGTGTCCTCCGAAAGGTGTTTCGCGGGAAGGTGAGAGCTGCGCTCAACGACGCTTTCGACCAGGGCAAGATCGGCTTTCACGGCGAGCTGCGGCAGTTCTCACAGCCGAGCGCATTTCGCGCTTTCGTCCGCGAACTCTACCGTCAGGACTGGGTCGTGCACTGCAAACGGCCATTCGGCGGCCCGGAATATGTTCTCCGTTATCTGGGCCGCTACACCCATCGAGTCGCCATTTCCAACCATCGCCTGGTCTCGTTTGCGAATGGAGAGGTCACCTTCCGCTGGCGAGACCGAGCCCATGGAAGCGTTGAACGCATGATGACACTGCCTGTAGAGAAGTTCCTGCGTCGTTTCCTCTTTCACGTCCTCCCGAAGCGGTTCGTGCGCATCCGAAGCTTCGGATACCTTGCCAACCGGCGCCGAGGCATCCTTCTGCCGATCTGTTTCCAGTGCCTCCAATCGGCACCTGAAACACCCACAACCGAAGCTCAAAACCAGGACACCGCCGGCCTCTGGACGTGTCCGCAATGTGGAGGGCCGATGGTTGCCATATTGCGGGTCAACCTCCCGAGACGGCAGCCTCGTCCGCCACCTGTGGCCTTCGCTTGGGGATAGGAACTGTGAATCGAGTTACGCGAGAGATCGGTAATCGTTCGCCTTCAACGAGGAGATAAGTCGAAACTTCAAGCGGCCAAGACACAATGCAGAAAAGAAAACCCCTCCACGTACTACCTCAACTGCCCATTTTCTGCGCTCTCAAACTCAACCCTGTGCCCTTCGATCACTCTCACCACGATTCAAAATGCATAGCTTCTGGTTCTGATAGCTGACATCACCGCAGGTCCAACGACCGCCGCTCCGCGGCCGCCTTCAAGTCTTTTTATCGAGAGCGCACCTCGATGCGCGGTCTGGTTCATGCTGTTCTTGGTGTCAGTGCGCTCCCGATAAAACACTAGGACTTCGTGGGAGCCAGCTCAAGAATCCGGGATCATGCTCTCGATTCCGGTGTAGGATCCAATAGAGAGTCTTTGATGGATAAGAGGAACAAGCTGCCTGAATTATCGGCGGCTCCTCCCGGTGCAACCTCTGCTCACCTTTCCATCAACTGCTGATAAGACGCAATGCGTCTCCTAAGGCCCCTTCGCTTCAATCCGAG
>PQAQ01000163.1 GCA_003105305.1 Candidatus Methylomirabilota bacterium | reverse complement strand
GTCAAGACCCTCTTCACCTGACGAATGCCATCGACCTATGCTGATTTCCGAAGCGTACTGCAAAAGGCCGGATTTCCGCTGGCTCGATCAAAGAAACACGAAACCTGGCAGAAGGTTCTCACGGATGGAACGATCCTCCAGGTGCGGGTAAGCCATCAGCATGGTCGAGATATCCCAACTGCCCTATTCTATCGGATGCTGCGACAAGCCAATCTCACTGACGCTGAATTCACCAGGCTCTCGAAATCCTAACAGCAATCCGCTGAAAGGCGGTCAGATGAGCGAGCGGGATTGACAGCCGTCGACGGTGACGCACGCGCCGGTCATCAGGCTGGCTTTCTCGGATGCGAGGAAGACGACTACGGCTGCGACTTCCTCGGGGCGACCGAATCGGCCCAAGGGCAGTTCATCCTTAATAAACTGGGCGATCTGGATCGGATTTTCGCGCTGCCGCCTGTCCCACGAGCCTCCCGGAAAGAGCGTCGAGCCAGGGGCGACACTGTTAACCAGGATATTGTGAGGGGCCAGCTCCCTGGCGAGTGACTTGGAGAGGCTGATCACCGCCGCCTTGGATGCGTTGTAGGTCATCGCCCCACCCGCCTCTCGGCCCCAGATTGAGGCGATATTGATGATCCGTCCGCCGCCTTGTCGCTTCATGATCGGCACCGCCAGCCGAACCATCCGGAGCGTCGAAAAGAAGTTCAGGTCGTACGTATCCCGCCAATCCTGCTCCGAGAGGGCCTCCAACTCTCCGCGGCGCGATCCGCCGACGTTGTTCACCAGCACGTCGATCCGTTCATACCGGTCGAGCGTCGCCTGCACGAAGCGCTCGGCGCCATGCGGATCGGTGACGTCGGCTGATACCGTAAGAAGTTCGACTCCGGAGAGTGTGATGACATCAGCGACCTCCTCCAACGTCGCTTGAGTTCGGCCGCAGAGACTGAGCCGGCACCCCTCCTCGGCGAAGCCCATTGCAATCGCTTTGCCGATCCCCCGGCTTCCACCAGTCACCATCACCACCTTCCCACGCAGTCCCAACTCCATAATGAGTTCCTCCTTTACACTCTCATGTTCCCAAAAAAAAGCTATCAGCGGTTAGGGGTTTAGACTGAAGTCTTGTAGCAAGAGGCCCACTGCTCCTTCAGCCTTCAGTCTATCCACCTAAGCTCTGTCGGCAAGTCGCATTTTTGTCACCAACAGGTGGGCACGCCGCTGGGGCTCCGGGAGTCGATAGCCGCGGCAGGTTGCGAGTACCGTCCGTACGGCGGCATCCAGTCCGATCCGATCGCCCTGAGAGACAAAGACCGGCGCCACCCCGTCTTTCGTCCGAAGAACGACGCCGATCTGCTCGCCCTGATCCAGGAGCGGCGCAATGCTCCCGTGGCGCTTTCGCGGCTCCCGGTAGGTTCCGATCAGCAGACTCTTGGCGCAACCGATCGAGGGGCGATCGAGCAGCAGACCCAGATGACAGGCCAGCCCAAATCGGCGCGGATGGGCGAGGCCGTGGCCATCACAGATCAGACAATCCACCGGCGTCTTGAGTTTTTTCCACGCCTTGATTACCGCCGGGATCTCCCGAAATGATAAGAGGCCGGGGATGTACGGAAAATCCGCACTCGCTGTCGCCGTAGCGACATCCAGCTCCTCCCGCCCGTCGCCGTGCATGACGACAACGCCGGCAAACATTCGTTTACTATGTTTATCGTACGCCACATCAATCCCCGCGACAGTGGCGAAAGGTCCGTCGCCGTGCAAATGAAGCCGTGCTCGAAGCGTGGCCTGGATCACCATCGCCTCTTGCGGCGAAACATCCCAGGAGTGGAGGCTTCTGACGCGCATCAGGACAGCGTGATGCTCCTGGCGGCTGCCATCGGATCGGTCGGGCCGAATCCCTTGCCAAGCGCAAATCCATGGCGGATGGCGGCCGTAGTGAACCGCTTGGCGGTGGCAATCGCCTCAGGGACCGGACTGCCCTTCGCCAACTCCGCCGTGATGGCCGCAGAGAAGACGCACCCGGTCCCGTGGGTGTGTGGCGTATCGATCCGCTCGGCATCAAGCGTGGTAAATGTAGTTCCGTCGTATACAAGATCGATCGCACGGACGCCAAGGTGGCCTCCCTTGAGGACGACATACTGAGGGCCGAAATCGTGAATCCGCTGCGCCGCCTGACACATCTCAGCAAGTCCCACAATCTTCTGCCCCCAGAGCACCTCAGCCTCCGGCACGTTAGGTGTGACCACAAGTGCCAGCGGTAACAGTCGTTCGGTGAGCGCCTGTACCGCATCAGATTGCAATAGCGGCGTCCCACCCTTTGCCACCATCACCGGATCGACCACCAGCCGCCTGATCGCATGCGCCTTCACCTTTGCCACAACCGTTTCGATGATCGCGGCATTCGAGAGCATCCCGGTCTTGGCCGCGTCGATGGGGATATCTTCCAGAACCGAGTCGATCTGGCGGCCAACAAACTCCGCAGGCAGGTCATGTATCCCCTGCACGCCAACCGTATTCTGGGCCGTCACGGAGGTAATCGCCGACGTCCCAAAGACCCCCAGCGCAGCAAAGCTCTTAAGATCAGCCTGAATCCCGGCGCCCCCACCGCTGTCAGATCCGGCAATAGTCAGCGCATTGGGCATCGCTCGCTTCTCCTTCCAAGTCCAAGCAATGAGAGGCTAGCCATAGCTCCAGAACGGGTAGGCATGACGAAAAGGCACGCCCGCACCTGAGTTCGCGGCTCTCATCCCTGTCCGACTCACAGACTATCCAACCGTTGGTTCGTGTGCAAGCGTTTTTACCAAGGGTATTTCAAGGGAAAGTACGGAATAGTGTCGCACTGCGCGCATCATTATCGTAGATTCTGCCTGAAAAGTATCAGCTGATATTTACTAGACAATTATAGAAGCATATCCTGAAATAGCATTGTCTATACCTTTGTGTGGAACGGACCCGTAAGCCTCGGATCGTGATGAGAAACCGGTTGACACGTCGTTGGAAGGGAAGGACAATCCGGGGCACGAACCGGCACTGACACGGCCGTCATAGAGTGACCGGTATGTTGCATAGTCAGACTGGACCAGGAGGCAGCGCGCCGATGATGGAGGTCTGGCGGTGGTACTACACGATCTGGTGGTGGGCGACGGCTATGCTCCCGGTCCCCCTGTGGTTGGGTGTCCTGGTCATGTTGGTGCGTTCACGCGGGTTGCTGCAGCCGTACCCGGACGAGGCTGTCGGTGACGATGGGCCGCAAGCTCGCCGTGTCCGATCGTCCGCCCTCTTGGTGGTGTGCCTGCCGCTCCTGGGAGCCGTGTTGGGAGCGGCTGTTCTCCTGGTGCCGGCTAGCCTGCCTTCGCGTCCTCTCCAGTTGTTGTTCCCTTTGTTGTTCCCTGGCCGTGGGGCTGAATTCGAATACATCATCATCGGGATGGATTGGTTGATAGTATCCATAGTCCCTGGTTGGCTGACCGCCCTCCTGCTTACATACGGGCTGCTGCTCCGGCGCATTCAACGACAGGCTCGGTCACAGGGTGCATCGCTGTCCGGAGCGGAACGACGTTGGCTGCTTGTCGCCACTGCTGCTGTCCTGATAGGACTCGTCGTCACGGCGCTCTCGCTGCCACTTCTGCTGGACTGGATTTCAGGGCGGCTGTTCTGATACGCTGGGTTGTCGGTCTAAATATAGATGCCAGGGGAATTGCCGGAGGAAGCGGAGGTCGTTGCCGTGAAAGAGGCGGATGTCGTCGATGCCGTACGTGAGCATGGCGACACACGTGACCTCAGCCGTGACACTGCAGTCAAATCGGTGTGACGGGGCGGCCGTGACGAGCGCGGCCTACGAGTTTTCGGAGTTCCTCCATCGACTGCTCAAGCCATCGTAACCGTTCTACCGGCCTGAGCTGGAGCCCGAGCCTGGCCTGTCGGCGACGGTGAGCCTCGAAGCCCCAACCCAGGTCCCCTGCCGTCTTCAAAGGACTGGCCTGTTGTCTATCACGCATCGCGATGTTCCGTGTTTTCCTCTGCCTTATCCGTAAGTGATTCCAGAGCGGCAATATCGTCAAGATCTCTTGGCCGACCCACCCCTCGCTTAAGGGCAATCAGGTCATCGAAGGCGATGACGGTGGCTTCCGTCTTTTCCAAGGGGACGTGTAGCGCACGGGCATACACCGCATCAAAGTCGAAGGGTTCGGACACGAACAGATCAAGCTCCAAGGTGGGGTGCGCAGGACTCCAGAGGGTAAAGACCTCCAATCCCTTGTCCTGAATCCATTGCTCTCGGATCTGTTGCTCTGCGAAGTCCTCAGCAGACACGGGAGCCCGAGGTCGGTATTGATGATCCTGCAGGGCACGGACCGCTTTCAACACATTGTCCCGTTCGAGCTGGATGATCAGGTCGAGATCGGCTGTGGTCCGGAGGTAGCCGTGTAACACGACGGCTACACCACCCACGATCAGATAGCGTACGCCGGCCCGGTTCAGCGCGTCCAGAATACTTTCAATTTCGCCGACCATCTCGCCTCGCTCGATCTCCTCCTATCCCGCCATGCGTACCGTGACAGGAGAGTATGCGAGCGGCAGAACTATGTCAAGCAGTGGGTGTACAAACGCGGAGGCGGACAGGTCTCAGGGGAACTGCTGGAGGAAG
>PQAQ01000162.1 GCA_003105305.1 Candidatus Methylomirabilota bacterium | reverse complement strand
CATAAGTTCTCCAAGCGATCGATTGAGAAGATTGTTGCCTGCGGTGGAAAGGTCGAGGTCATTGGTGCGTGATGGAAGGCGTCGGCAATATCTTCAAAATCCCTGAACTCCGAAAACGAATTATATTTACGGCCCTTGCGCTGATTGGCTATCGAATCGGGTCTCATATTCCAACGCCCGGAATCGACGCGCACGCGCTCTCCTCGTTTTTTCAGCAGGCCGGCGGAACGTTGCTCGGCTTTTTCGATCTCTTCTCCGGCGGTGCGCTGCGTCGCCTGAGCATCCTGGCCCTCGGCATCATGCCGTATATCAGCGCGTCGATCATTCTTCAACTTCTTGCCGTTGTTTATCCGCCATTAGAAAAGTTGAGCAAGGAAGGGGAGCAGGGGCGTAAAAAAATCTCCCAATATACGCGGTACGGTACTGTTGCACTCGCGGCCATTCAGGCGTTGGGGATCGCGATCGGCCTCGAAAGCATGCGGAGTCCTATCGGCGAGCCGATCGTCCTCAATCCGGGGATCGGCTTTCGCGTGATGACGACGATTACGCTGACAACGGGTGCGATCTTTCTCATGTGGGTGGGCGAGCAGATTACTGAGCGCGGCATCGGCAATGGGATCTCCCTTCTCATCTTTGCGGGGATCATTGTTCGGATGCCGGAGGCGATCATCAATACCTGGCGGCTTCTGATGTCAGGCGAATTGAACGCCTTGGCGCTGCTGGCCGTGTTGGCGCTGATGGTATTGGTCGTCGCCGGGGTTATCGTAATGACGCTTGGCCAAAGACCGATCACCGTTCAGTACGCGAAGCGGGTTGTCGGACGGAGGATCTACGGGGGGCAGAGTACGCATATCCCGTTGCGAATCAATACGGCTGGGGTGATTCCCGTCATCTTTGCGGCCTCGATCATTGTGTTCCCCGCGACCATCGCACAATTTTTTAACCATCCGTGGATGCAGGCTGTGGCCAGGGCGCTTTCCCCGGCGACCATTACGTACACGATACTCTATGCCGCTGCCATCATTTTCTTTACCTACTTTTATACGGCCATCGTCTTTAATCCAATCGACGTTGCTGACAATATGAGGAAGTACGGAGGATTTATTCCCGGAATTCGACCCGGCGCGAAGACGGCGGAATTCATCGAGAAGGTATTAGATCGGATTACGCTTGTCGGAGCGATCTATCTGACGTTGATCTCGATTCTTCCGGAGTTGCTGATCACCACTATGCGTGTGCCCTTCTTCTTTGGAGGGACTTCCCTCTTAATCGTGGTTGGCGTGGCATTAGATACAGTACAACAAGTCGAGTCCCACCTGCTCATGCGTCATTATGAGGGATTCCTGAAAAAGAGTCGGGTTAAAGGCAGGTTGGGGTAGTGGAGTATGCGGCTCGTGCTGCTGGGACCGCCGGGCGCTGGCAAGGGGACGCAAGCCAGGCTGCTGACGGCTAAGTTTGATGCCGCACATATTTCTGCCGGTGATCTCCTGCGGAAAGCCGTAGTCGATGGCTCGGCGCTGGGGCGGACGGCTCAGCCGATTATGGCGAAAGGCGCGCTCGTTCCGGATGAAATCGTCATTGAGATTATCGAAGAGCGGTTGCGGAGACCTGATTGTGCCGGTGGGTATATCCTTGACGGGTTTCCCAGGACGTTGCGGCAGGCTGAGGCGCTCGCTGAGGTGTTGCAGTATTTGCATGCTCCGCTGGATTGCGTGATCAGCGTCGAGGTATCCGAGGAGGATTTGATCAGACGGCTGGCAGGTCGCCGAATTTGTGGGGCCTGTGGTTCGATGTTCCACATTGATACGAAACCGCCGACGAGGGCGGAGAGTTGCGATCATTGTGGGGGTCGCCTCCTTCAGCGGGACGACGACAGGGAGGATACCATACGACATCGCCTCAGGGTCTACCGGGAACAGACTGAACCGTTGATCGCGTATTACGACAAGTTGGGATTGTTGAGGCGAATCGACGGACATGGGACGATTGATCGGATCGCTCAACGCATCCATCGTGCCCTGGAGGACGGGCAAGTGTTATGATGATCCTGAAGGCCCCCTGGGAGATCGATCTGATGCGGAAGAGCAGCCGGATCGTCGCCGAAACATTAGACAAACTGGCGGAATTAATCGCTCCAGGGCTGACGACGATAGAGCTGGACCGTTTTGCGGAGTCGTATATTCTGAGACGGGGAGGCAAGCCGGCGTTCAAAGGCTACCGCGGCTATCCGTATACGCTCTGTGTATCGGTCAATGAGCAGGTCGTCCATGCGTTCCCATCGACCAGACGTCTTGAGAATGGCGATATTATAAGCTTGGACCTGGGAGTTGTCGTTGATGGATATTACGGGGATGCTGCGGTGACGCTTCCTGTGGGGACCGTTTCCGAGGAGGCGAGGCGGCTGATTGCAGCAACTCAAGGCGCCCTATCGAAAGCGATCTCGGCTGTACGGCCCGGTAATCATCTCTCCGATATTTCCCATGCGGTGCAGTCCGCCATTGAGACTCAGGGGTTTTCGGTGGTGCGACTTTTCGTGGGTCACGGGATCGGTCGCTCGCTTCATGAGGAGCCACAGATTCCCAACTTCGGCCCGCCGACCCAAGGTCCCGTCCTCAAGCCGGGATTGGTTCTTGCAATTGAACCCATGGCGAATGCCGGCGGCTCCGATGTCATGATACTCGACGACCACTGGACGGCGGTTACATGCGATCGGTCCCTTTCCGCCCATTTTGAGCATACCGTTGCGGTGACCGATAATGGGGCACAGGTGCTCACACGTCTTACTGAGGACGAGCCAGCCGAGGGCGCAGGCCGCTGATGCCAAAGGAAGAGGCGATCGAAGTTGAGGGAACCGTTATCGAGCCGTTGCCCAATGCGATGTTCCGCGTAGAACTGGAAACGGGCCACAAGGTTCTCGCGCATATATCGGGAAAGATGCGGATGCATTTCATTCGAATACTGCCTGGCGACAAGGTGATTGTGGAGCTCTCTCCATACGATCTGACCAGAGGTCGGATCATTTATCGGCATAAATAGCGTCGGCAGAGATGTGGGGTGGCGAGAGGATTGATGACAGGGGGGGGCGATGAAGGTTCGGGCGTCAGTCAAGCCGATCTGTGAGAAGTGTAAGGTCGTTCGACGAAAAAGGGTGCTGCGAGTTGTATGTGAAAATCCTCGGCACAAACAACG
>PQAQ01000161.1 GCA_003105305.1 Candidatus Methylomirabilota bacterium | reverse complement strand
ACCTCAGCAATCTTGGTCGGATTGAGAAAGATCGTCGCTGCCCACCCGTCTTTCTGAACCATCCGAATGGCCTCCGCGGCATCATGGTGATAGGTGAGCGCATCGTCCGGAAGCGCGCCGCCTCCACGTCGCGACCACGGCCCATCGATCAACAGCCGATGAACAATGGTGACATCCAGTTGTCTGTAGACAGGCGGTTTGTCATCCTCTCCCTCCAGCGCTCCCTCGTCGGCAAGCGTCAAGAGGTATGCGCGCCCCTCTCCGCCATACAAGCCGAAACAGTGCGTTCCATCCTTGGCCTGTCGCAGGTAATTCAACAGCGCCGAAGCGGCCGCCTCGGGATCGCTGGGAACAGACATTCTCTCGATCGTGAACTGGTGGCCGAGCTGAGCCAGATAGCTATCAAGGCCGTCACCCGGAATGCGTCTCATGACCCGATGGATCGGAAGGATAACCAGGCCGGGGTCCTCGGCGCTGACCAGCGTCATCATGACATAGTTGTAGGGCCGTTGCTGCGCCTCGACGGGAGCGCCCGCCTCCTTCAGTCTCATAAGATCCCGAAAGGCCAGCGCCGTCTCATAYCGATGATGACCGTCCGCGATAAAGAGCGGCGTTGGCGCACACGCCACCTGAAGTCTCCTGATCGCGGTGCGATCCTGACAGTTCCAGATCTGATGACGAATGCCGTCCCAGTCAACAATGTCAATGGTTGGTGTGGATTCCTGAGCGGCCGCCATCAGTCGATCCAGCTCGGACACGCGACCCGGATAGACGCCGAAGACCGAACTCAAGTTCGCGTGACAGGCCTCCATCAGGCGAAGCCTGTCCGCCTTGGCGGCCCCCATGGTTCGCTCATGCGGGAAGACCGTACGGCTGCCGAACTCTTCCAGCCGAACCAGTCCGATCACACCGGATCGCACACGCTCTCCGACGCCGGGAAGCCGAAAGGTCTGTCGGTAGAGATAGAGGCCGGGCGCCGGGTCGCGAACCAGTACCCGCTCGGTCTGCCATTGGCGAAGGTAATCGCCCGCACGACTGTATTGGTTGTTCGCGGCATCATCATTCGCCAGCGTCTTCCCGAGAATCAGACGGATCACGTTGTGCGTGTGGCGGGCGTGAAAAGCGTGTTGACCTTCCGGCGAGATGACGTCATACGGCGGAGCCATCACCAGGCTCAGGTCTCCTACAAATTCAGGATTGTATCGTAATCCTCTGAAGGGTGCGATGACAGCCATTGTTCCTCCGAAACCTTACTCTACACGAGCCCAGCGTAAATCTCCGGCCGGCGTTCTTGCAGAAAGGGCCAGATCCCCCTGACGGTTTTGACCCATCGTAGATCGATCTCTGTCAGGACAATCCCCTCGTCGGCGCCGCTCGGCTCGACTACGAAGTCGCCATTCGGATCGACGCAAAAGCTCTTGCCATAGAACGGTACCTCATCGGCGCCTGCCACACGGTTGACCCGAAAAACAAACACCCCATTATAGACTGCGCTCCCAACAAGCGCGCGCTCCCATTTCGCGTGCGACGCGACGATCGAGGCGGACGTCGGCGCGCAGATCACCTCGGCGCCCTGCAGTGAGAGCAGGCGAGATCCTTCAGGAAAGAAATTATCCCATGAGATCTGGACGCCGATCACGGCGTATCGGGTCTGGAATACAGGAAATCCCTGGTTCCCGGGTCGGAAATAGAATCGTTCCTGATAGTTCGAAAGCTGCGGAAGATGGTTCTTGCGGTATCGGCCCAGCAGGCTTCCATCAGCATCGAATACCAGGGCCGTATTATAATAGGCCTCGTCGATCCCGCGCTCGAAGATCGGCGCCACCACAACTGCCTGGTATTCCTTGGCAAATGCCGCGATCGCCTCACTGAACGGTCCCGGTACCGGCTCGGCGGTCGTGAAATGTAACGAGTCGATCTCGCGAGGAAACCAGGACCACGCAAAGCATTCCGGAAAACAGACGATCTTCGCGCCGCGCTGGGCGGCGATCTTCCCCAGACCTATGGCTCGCTCCAGATTGGCGTGAGGATCAGGCCCGCCACCCATCTGGATGCCGGCCATCGTGAGTAGATTCGTATCCGCTTCCATGCTCAGCTCAGACAAAACATCGGCCCATACGACCGCATCTCCTCAAAGATGACCGGATCTCCAATCGTCGCCTCTCTTCCTTCTGCGACCGTCAGTCGGGCCGTCACCCGCAACCCCTCATCCAGATCGATGACCGCAATGTTGTACGGCTCCTGCCCTTGAAAAACAGTCGGCGGTACACGAATTGTCGTGAACGAGGCCAGCGTGCCGTGGCCCGACAGGATCACCGGTAGGACAGCAGATGCTCCGCAGTATCGGCAGCAGCGATCAGCCCTCACAGACACACGCGTGCAGCCATCACACACAAACGCCTCGAATAACCCCATCCTCAACGCCGCTTCAGGATATGAACCGTACTGACCGACCCGGTCCCGCCAAGGTTGTGGGCCAGACCAATCTCTGCGTCCTTCACCTGATTGACTGCCTCTCCACGGAGTTGCGAGACGATCTCGTAGATCTGGGCGAGCCCGGTGGCGCCGACCGGATGCCCCTTGCTCAGCAGGCCACCGCTCGGGTTAGTGGGAAGCGTTCCGTCAAGCGCCGTAAGGCCATCGGCAACGGCTGGTCCCCCCTTCCCCTTCGCGACGAATCCTAAGTCTTCGATGGCCGTTATCTCGGCGATGGTAAAACAATCGTGCACCTCGGCGACATCGATATCGTCCGGCGCGACGCCAGCCTGTCGGTAGGCCTGTTGCCCGGCGGCCACCGAGGCCTCAAAGGCGGTAAGATCGGCCATCTCGAACAGTGTCGCAGGACCGGTAGCGTGACCGGACCCGATGACATCGACCGGCCGACCGGCAAACTCAGCCGTCCGATCGGCCGCGCACAGGACTGCGGCCGCGGCGCCGTCGCTGATCGGGGTGCAGTCATACAGTCGAAGAGGATCGCAGATCAATCTGGATTCTAAGATCTCCTCGATGGTGACAGGCTTTTGAAAGTGGGCCTTCGAGTTCGTACTGCCGTTGAAGCGATTCTTGACCGATACCATGGCCACCTGTTCGCGTGTCGTTCCGTGCTGATACATATGCCGCCGCATGACGATTCCGAAGGTCCCCGGRAAGGTAAGGCCCAGTCGCATTTCGCTGTCGGCGTCCCCGGCCGACGCCAGCGCCTCTGTCACCGCCCCCGTTTCCGCTGCGGTCATCTTCTCGACACCCGCCACCAGCACAATATCGCACAGACCGGCCGCGATCAGCAGCACGCCGTGGCGGAACGCGATACCGGATGAGGCGCAGGCCCCCTCCACCTTCGTGCAGGGGATCGGCTCGAGGCCGAGCCGATAGGCGACTATCGGGGCCAGCGATCCCTGGTGGGCCAGCGCTTCAGAGACGAAGTTGCCGAGGTAGAATGCGTCAATACGATTGCGTGGGACCTGCGCATCGCTCAGGGCCGCCCGGCAGGCCTGTAGGGCCAGGTCGACGATGCCGACGCCGTTCTGCTTCCCGAACGGCGTACACCCGATGCCGATAACGGATACCCGACGCATCACGATCCCGTACGCTCGATCCCCTCACATCGCACTTTACAAAATGGGGGGCTGGAAAGATCCGAGTCGGGGGAATTTTCAGCGCTGACCGCTATACGCCTTCCCCGTCACGCGCCGCAGCACTTCTTAAATTTCTGTCCACTGCCGCAGGGGCAGGGGTCATTCCGTCCAATCTTCTTGCCCACAACTTTAATGGGGGCAGTCGCGGCAACCGGGCGCAGGGACCGTTCCGCCGACTTTGGCTGCGGCTCAGGCTGAGCGTGAATGGGCCGGTCGCCATCGCCGCTCCTGCTTGACGGCACTGGCTGTGCGTCTGCAAACGCATGGGCTTCGGCCGGCGC
>PQAQ01000160.1 GCA_003105305.1 Candidatus Methylomirabilota bacterium | reverse complement strand
CGTTCGCTCCCTCCCTCAGCGCTCTGAGACGTAGACGTCGGTGCATAGCCACTCCACCGGCGGCTCCGGAGAGGCATCGGCGAATCGAGCCGCCGCCTCCACTGTAATCCCGACCTCTTTTTCCAGCGCCTTCCAATCCGACTCCTTAATGACCGACTCCGAGATGAGTCGATCCCGAAAAAGGGAGACGGGATCCCGTTGCTTTTCCTGTTCGACCTCCTCCTTCGTTCTGTAGGTCCCCGGATCGGCCATGGAGTGCCCACGAAATCGATAGGTCTTGGCCTCAATGAGTGATGGAATGCGCTCTCGCCGCGCCCGTTCAACCGCCAACCCTACACGCTCCCGAACGGCCAGGACGTCCATTCCATCCACCGCCTCGCCAGGCATTCCGTACGCCTCAGCCCGGCGGTACAACTCCCTGACCGGAGTTGCGCGCTCCACTGCCGTGCCCATGCCGTAACGATTGTTCTCGCAAATATAGACGATCGGCAGGTGCCACAGGGCCGCAAGATTGAGCGCCTCGTGAAATACTCCCTGGTTGACGGCGGCGTCCCCAAAGAAACAGAGTGTCACCTGATCCTTCCCCTCGTATTGGCTCGCAAAGGCGGCGCCAGTCCCGATCGGGATCTGTCCCGCCACAATCGCATGACCGCCGAGAAAGTGATTCCCTTTATCGAACAGATGCATCGAACCGCCCTTGCCTTTGCAGAGACCGTCTGCCCGTCCGAACAGCTCCGCCATGATCTTGCCAGGATCGCAGCCCTTGGCCAAGGCATGGCCGTGTTCCCGGTAGCTGGCAATGACGTAGTCGTCCGGCCGCAACACCGAGATGGCGCCTGTCGCCACCGCCTCCTGGCCGATGTACAGATGGAGGAAGCCGCCGATCTTGCCCATAGCATACATCTCTGCGCACTTCTCCTCAAACCGACGCATGAGGAGCATCTGCCGAAGCAGATCCACCAGTTCCTTCCGCCCTAACTTCTGCATAGCTGGGTCCTCTCGCTCTCACGCTTCCGGCTGACTTCCTCAGCCTGGCCGCGGGCATGGTACGAACTCCGAACTAACGGCCCGGATTCCACATACTTAAACCCCATCTCTTCCCCGATCAGTTTCAGCTCCAGAAACTCTTCCGGGGTATAATATCTCCTGATCGGCAGATGCGTACGACTCGGCCGCAGGTATTGTCCCAGCGTCAGGATATCGCAATCGACGTTCCTGAGGTCCGCCATCGCTCTAAGCAGTTCCTGTCGCGCCTCACCGAACCCGACAAGAACCCCCGACTTGGTGATCAACGATGGCGCCACGCGTCGTGCCCTGGCCAGCAGCTCGAGTGTCTGCTCATAATTCGATCCTGGGCGGACCTCCTGATACAGTCGGGGAACCGTTTCCATATTGTGGCTAAGAATAGTCGGCGCCGCATCGACCACAATTCTCAGGGCCGCCTCGCTGCCACGGAAATCAGGGACCAGCACCTCGATACTGCAGTCCGGAGAACGCTCCCGAATCCGTTGAATGACTGCCGCAAAGATCGTCGCGCCGCCGTCGGCCAGGTCATCACGATTGACAGAGGTGATGACCGTGTGGACTAACCCAAGCTCGCTGATCGCCTCGGCCACACGCTCCGGCTCGGCCAGATCAAGTTCCGTCGGTCTGCCGTGCGCGGCAGCGCAGAACCCGCAGTTACGGGTACAGATTTCACCGAGAATGAGGAAGGTCGCCGTAAGCTGCTGCCAGCACTCCCCGATATTGGGACACAGCGCCTCCTCGCAAATCGTATGAAGCTGTTGCTCCCGGAGAAGCCGCTTCAACCGAAGGTAATTAGGTGAGCCGGGAGCCTTAACCTTCAGCCACGGCGGCTTGGGTGAGCCAAATATCTCGGGAAGCGATGACAGCGGCGTTGCCTTAACCGGTTGGAGCACACATGCCTCGTTTAAGCCCGAAAAGGTGATTGGTTGGGTCGCCGTTAGGTGGGCGGACGACTAGCGCGCTGCGTGTTCTTGTATCATGTCTGGACCCTCCTGTCAACATGCGGTGGGTACAGCTCACCCGATCTGGACGACCACGCGGCGCTCGCGCGGGCCGTCGAACTCCAAAAGCATAATACTCTGCCAGGTCCCCAACAGCAGTTGCCCGCGCGTCACCGGCGCCGTTTCGCTCGAACCCAGAATGGCGGCCTTGATATGGGCGGCCGCGTTGTTATCGATCCGATCATGGCGCCAGATTCCCTGCGGAACTGCCTTCGCCAGCGCCTCCTGAAGATCCTCGCCAATCTGGGGATCGGCGTTCTCGTTGATGGCAACCGCCGCGGTCGCGTGCGGCACAAAGACACAACAGAGCCCCTCCTCCAGGCCGTCCCGCGCCACGATCTCACGGATCCTCGGTGTGATATCGATCACCTGTAATTTACGTGTCGCCTTGACCTGAAACTCACACATTTGTCGCATCATTCCGCTTACGCTTAAACGGGACGGGTGCGTGACGTCGCGTGTACGGTGAGCAATTCATCGAAACGTATCTCCGGCAAGGCCGGCTTCCCAAGGCCGCTCGATCGGAGGCCCTCAGTGCCATGGTAATCGGACCCACCAACCGCCACAAGACCGTACTCCAGTCGGATCCGCTCATAGCGATATATCAATTCCGTCGTGTGCTCCGAGTGATACACCTCCAGGCCGTCAAGTCCATGCTGCACGAGAAAGGGAATAATCTCGTCGTGGCCGTACTGTCCGGGGTGCGCAAGAGATGCGAGACCTCCAGCCTCCTTGACGGCCCGTATCGCCAGCGGGGCAGGAATCCTGGAACGGTCAACATAGGCGGGCTTACCGGACGTCAGATACCGGTCGAACGCCTCCCTCAGCGACGCCACATAGCCGCGCCTGATCATTGCCCGCGCCACATGCGGGCGCCCGACTGAACAGTCTGGCGCCAGCCGCAACACCTCATCGGCCTCCAGCGGAAGGCCCAGGGTCCAGAGCTTTTCGATCATACGATGCACCCGCGTAATGCGATCACCGCGAGACGACGAGAGGAATTCGGTCAGTCGGTTATCACCCGGATCGATGAAATGACCAAGGATATGAATCTCCAGATCGTCCACATGCGCGGTGATTTCGACGCCGGGCACGAACTGAACGCCAACCCGCGCCGCCCCTGTCATCGCCATCGGCAACCCCTCCAAGGTATCGTGATCGGTAACAGCGAGGACGGAGACATTGGACGCTTTCGCCAAACCGATAAGGTCCTCTGGGGACAGGACACCATCCGACGCGGTTGAGTGGGTATGAAGATCAATCAGACGCATAGGACAACGGGTGGCAAACGGTGTGTGGCGATCAAGAGTGTCGCTCGTTGTGAAAGCGGACGGCTGAGGTCGCTGCGGACATTACACCCTTCACGCCGGCAGCAGCCGATCACCGTAATTCCGAATGGTATTGCCTCAGCGATGGCAAGGCCGTTGGCTACGGTCCGGAAGAGGATAAATAGGGATCCGTATGTGCGCCCCTTCGGAGCATGCCGACCTTCCTTAAGCTCAGTAATTGCAGAAGCCTGCGTTCCTGTACTCACCGCGCACGTCTACCTGCGCGCACAGTACACGCAGGCGGACTATCGATGTCGGCCTTATTATTCGGCTTCAGCCAGGATCTGCAATTGAATCTGTCGTTCCCGCGGTCCGTCCAACTCGGCGAAGATAATGGACTCAAACGTTCCGAGGCTCATCTCCCCATCTACCACCGGAATCGAGAGCTGGCGGCCAAGCAGGAGCGAGCGAAGGTGTGAGGCGGCGTTACTTCGATCGCAATCAGAGTAGGACGGATCGTTGTGACGATAACCGTCACCCTGACCGACCAGGCGGTCCATAAGGATCTGCAGATCATGAAGCAGGGCTTCCTGCCACTCGTTGATGAACAGCGCCGTCGTCGTATGAAGAGAGTTGAGGACGATCAACCCCTGCTTGATCCTGTGCCTTTGAATCAGATCTCGCACACGCTTCGTCAGATCCATGAACTGGAGTCGATCCTCCGTCGCCACCGTAAACGTTTCGTGCCTGAT
>PQAQ01000159.1 GCA_003105305.1 Candidatus Methylomirabilota bacterium | reverse complement strand
GCGCCGGGCGGATTTCGGTACTCCCGAGAAGAGATCTTCCGAGATCTCTTCTCCAATCCTGATCTGGCGCCGATCTTTGCTGAGATGACCCGCGAATTCGCCCGGGCCGGGATTCGCTTCGACGACGCCTTCGTTCGACAGATCTTCTTCGGCAGTCGTGGATTCGTCTTTGGCGGCGTCTTTATGGGCGCGCCGGTCGGCGTACTGCGGCGACGCGCCGGTCGGATAGCGGTTGAGAAAGACCGCTCACCGTTCACAACATACAACCATCCGACACCAGAATCGGGGGGCCTGTTATCCGCCATCTGGCGGGGGCTCAAAGCCGGATTTAACCTGGTGACGCAGCGGTCCATCGGACCTCCGGACTCGGCACAGGAAAACTCGAATCTCCGATACCATCTGATGATCACCGCTGCCGAGGCTGCATTCGGCGCGCGCAAGCAAGTCAGCTTCATGCGGGGCGATCAGATCGAGGAATTGATGGTGTCCATTCCACCCGGCATCCGGTCAGGAACTAGACTTCGACTGAAAGGCCAGGGGCTCGAGGGTCGGGACGGGACGCGCGGCGACTTGTACCTGCGGGTAACAATCTCATAGTGCAGGCATATTCCTGATCTGCTGAACAGAGTGCCGGAGGACGAGATAATAGGCGACCTTCCCCCGCGAAAGCCGACATCTCGTGGACATCTTGCTCATCGATGACACCTCCGACGACGTAGCATTGGCGACGCGCAATCCGCTCTCAATGGTGCAATAATCGCATGACCATACGAACAAGGTTGTTGCTCGGATTCGCCCTGGTGTGTCTTGCGCTGGTGGCCGCGCCGTTGACCATGTATATGGCCCAAAGCAGTAACGCGCTGCGATCGGCCGGCCGGAAACAGGCCGGGATCGCGCCGGCGAAAGCGCTGTTGTTGATGGTGCAGTTGCAGCAACAGCATCGCGGGCTTTCTGCCGGCGTGTTGGGGGGAGATGCGGCGATGGAGGCGCAACGGGCCGTCACGCAGGTCGAAACGGACAAGGCGGTTGCGGCATTTGATGCGATGGTCACGACACAGATCCAAAATGCTGCATTTGTCGCCGACTGGCGCCGGGCGGCCGACGCCTGGAGGATGCTTGCGAACGGCGTGTCCTCGCGCTCGATCTCCGGTCAGGAGAGTTTCGCCAAGCACACGGCGCTCATCGGCGACAATCTGAAGCTGCTGGATCTGATACTGGATTACTTCGGCCTATCGTACGATCCCACCGGCAACGACTATCATCTCACCATGGCGCTGCTGGTACACATGCCGACCCTCACTGAATTTCTTGGTCAGGCGCGGGCGCGCGGCATGCTCTTGCTGGCAGAGAGGCATGTGACGCTTACGGATCGCACCGCGCTGATCGGTCTCATCAGCAATGTCGAGAGACAACATGAATATATGGCACGCGAGCTCGACAAGGCGATGGCGCTGAATCCGCAAATGAAGACCACTCTGAGCCACATCGCACAGGGAAGCCTGCTGCTCGCGCAAATGGCGACACAGGTCGCCAGAGCCCAGATAATAGATGCGGCGATACCGAACTATTCGCCGGTCGATTACTTTGCGATATTCACCCAGGCGATCGACGGGCAGTTCGCGCTGCTCGATCAAGCAATGGTCGACCTGGAGGGAGCGCTATACGCGCGGATTGCCGCACTGCGGAGCCGGCAAGACCTGGCGATCGGCTTTGTTGCGCTTGTCATCGTGTTCGCGGCGGGTCTGGGAACGGTGATCGTCCGCGCGATCAGGCGGGATATCGCCGCACTGCAACAGAGCGAGGAGGCGCAGCGACGCTACGCCGGCGAACTCGAAGCCACCGTGGAGGAACGGACTCGGGAGTTGCGAGCGGCCAATGTACAGCTTGAAGCGGCATCCCGGCACAAGTCGGATTTTCTCGCGCACATCTCCCACGAACTGCGGACCCCGCTGAATGCAATTCTCGGCTTTTCTGAGCTCCTACGAAGCCCCGCCGTCGGGCCGCTGAACGAGCAACAAGCCCGACACCTCACCCACATCGTGGCAGGCGGACGGCACCTGCTCGTTATTACCAACGACCTTCTGGATCTGGCCAAGGTCGAGGCGGGGAAGCTCCACCTGTACCCGGAACCTTTCGATGTTGATAAAGCACTCATGACCGTCCTCGCCGATATCCGACCGATGGCCGACCAAAAGCGCCTGATCCTTACGCTGCACGCGGACGACGCGCTGCCCCCCCTCATCGCCGACCCCGTCCGATTCAAGCAGATCCTCTACAATCTGCTCTCCAACGCCATCAAGTTCACCCCCGAACACGGCCACGTTACCGTGACCGCGCGCTGCGCCGAACAGCAGGAGACGGACACCCAAACCCCTCACGGGGATTTCGTCGAAATCGTGGTGACCGATTCCGGGATCGGGATTACAGCCGAGAATATCATTAAGCTTTTTCAGCCGTTTACCCAACTGGACCCCAACCTTGCCAAGCAATACCACGGAACCGGTCTCGGTCTTGCGCTGACAAAGCAGCTTGTCGAGCTACACAACGGCACAATCAAGGCCGCCTCAGACGGCAAGGGTTGCGGGAGCACCTTTACGATACGCCTGCCGTCGGCATCACGGGCGAGACCGGACACGGGTTTTGTTGAATATCGTGCGGATATGGCGGACGCCGGAACGGACTCCACCCCGAACATGGGAACACACCGCACCGCATGACGACCCGTCGCGCGCTCAACGCGAGGCTGCGGCTTCAATCGCCTTGGCGATGAAACGATCGAGGATCTCCAGGTAGGCCTGACCGCCAACAGCGTACAGGTCGTTATGGCGAGCCCCCGCAATGGCGTAGAACTTCTTCGGCTCTCGCGCGGCCTCAAAGAGGCGTTGCCCCTGCCGGAACGGAACGATCTCGTCGTTCTCGCCATGCACGATCAGGAGCGGAATCCCGACTTGTCCGATCTTCGAAAGGGTATCGTACTTGGTCTGAAGCAGCGACGAGATCGGAAGGAACGGCAGGCTCGCCTTGGCCATCTCCGCGATGGATAGAAAAGGCGACTCCAGGATCAGGGCGGCGCAGTGATGTCGGGTCGCCATCTCGACCGCGACGGCGCTCCCGAGCGATTCGCCAAGAAAGACGATCTTGGACGAGTCTATATCCCGTCGGCCCTGCACATATCGGATCGCCGCATCGCCATCCCGATAGGTCCCCTCCACCGATGCCTGGCCTTCGCTCCGGCCATATCCGCGATAATCGAAGATAAATATATTGGTTCCCAACAGGTCATGGCGGAGCTTGATATTATCCAGGCGGTAACTGATGTTCCCGCCGTTGCCATGAAACCAGAGGATCGTGACAGGCGATCCGCCGGGGATCCACCAGCCGTTCAGGGAAACCCCGTCTTGCGTGGTGAAGGTGATCTCCTCATAGGCCAAGCCCAGGTCGCGCGGAGTAACGTCAATCCGCTTATCCGGAAAGAAGATGAACCTGTTCTCCAGCGCCTCCACACATCCTCCGGCAAGGAATAGAGCCAGTGCCAGAACCGGGGTCAACCGCGCACACGAAGATCCCGAGCGCAACCATGCCTTAATCACAATTGGGTCAGCACGGCGACCGGCGTTAACAGCGTCAAGACGACGATGCTCGCCACAAGTAGCACGGTCGGCCCTGCCCTCCTTTCATTATGGAAACAGTTCAGTGTGAATTCCCCTTTCACAAATGTCAACTCGAATGTCATGAATACGGTCGCTCGACAGGCCTCCCGGCGTCTGGGAACGCCGACATATTGGCCTTGACCCCCTACGGCGGGCACACCTATACTTGAATACAATGTACGGACTAATAATGAAACGATTCCAAGCTATTACAAAGAGCCGTTTCGCCATGCTCCGCAATCGGAGGACTAACGCCGTCACTCCCCATGGCGATACGTCCCCCGCATCGATCGGAAGCTCCGCGCTAACCGCGGCCCTGCAATCCATACTGCCGGAACGCGATGCCGCCAACGGTCTGATTCCTGCCCTGAGAGGATTTATTTCCGCTGAGCAAGCTCGAATTTTTCAGATCCATCGGCATGGCGGCACCGGGCAGGCGGTCGTGCAATCCATCGCCACACTCACCGACACAGTGGTCACCTCACTCTTCCAACTGGCCGAGGCTGCCTGCGATTCGAATCTCCGACGGCGCAGCGACGGGTGTGCGCTGGTTGCGTTGGGCGGCTATGGCCGGCGAGAGATGAATCCGGCCTCCGACGTCGATCTCATGTTTGTCTACCCTCGCAAGGTCGATGCCTACCTGGACACGATTCTCCATCCGGTCTTGAGCACCCTCTGGGACGTCGGATTCGTCGTGGGGCATTGCTGCCGTTCCATCGATGACTGTGTACGCATGGCCAGGACGGACCTGACTTCCTGCACCTCGATGATGGAAGCCCGATACCTGACCGGCAACCCGGCGATCTATCAGACGTTCCGCGCGAAGTTGGGGCGATCGGTCTTACATAAGCACGCCGACGTTATTGTCAAGCAAAAGCTTCATGAATTGCATGAACGCCACTATCGGTACGGCGCCTCTATCTATGTGCAGGAGCCGCACATCAAGGAAGGTCCCGGCGGTCTGAGAGATCTTCACGCCGCCCTCTGCATTGCCCGGATCAACCAGCAGGCGGGTACGCTGGCGGAGCTGGTACAGAAAGGGCTGCTGGGACAGGAGGAGAGCGAACGGTGGGAGACGGCCCTGGATTTCATGCTCCGCCTGCGGAACGAACTCCATTACCTGTGCCGGGGCAAGCACGATGTGCTCTCGCTCTCTCTGCAAGAGCAGGTCGCAGCCAACCTCGGGTTTCCGGATACGGCCCGTTCTTACGGAGTCGAACAGTTCATGCAGCGCTACTACCTGGCTGCAAAAGATATCTCGCAGTTGTCGGCGCAGGTCATCTCGCGCTGCACGCAAGGGAGGTCGCAGGTGGAAAAGGTGATGCGGAGGCTGAAGGCTCGCGATATCGGCGATGACCTGACGGAGATCGACCGCTGCATATACGTATCGCCGAAAAATCGAGGCCTGTTTCAGGATGACCCCGTCCGATTACTCAAGGTCTTTTGGTATGCGCAACAGATGGGATACACGTTGAGTCAGGAACTCCAGGACGACATCAGGGCCGATACCCATCTGATCGATGAGGGGGTGCGGGGTTCCAGCCGGGCCCTGGGCTTTTTCCTGGCCATCCTACGAGAACCGAAAGGGGTGGCCGCCACACTGCGGAGTATGCATGAGCTTGGCGTACTCGGGGCCTACATCCCGGAGTTCGCGAAGCTCACTCGGCTGGTCCAGTTCGATTTCTACCATCGGTACACCGTGGACGAACATACCTTCCTGGCAATCGAGACGCTTGAGCACCTGAATGAAGTCACACGATTTTACGGCGAAGAGTTTCGGTCGCTCGCATCGGATGCCAAGCGGCTGGAACTCCTCCGGTTGGCGCTTCTGCTCCACGACATCGGCAAGGGAGAAGGAGCCGATCACGCCCACAAGAGCGCTTCTCTGGTTGAGGCGATCCTGCGCCGGATGGGGATACCGGAGCCGGATGCCGCCACCGTCGTCTTTCTGGTGGCGCGTCATCTGGAGATGTCGCACATCGCTCAGCATCTGGACCTCGACGACGAGGCGATCGTGATCGACTTTGCCAACAAAGCGCAGACCCTCGATCGGCTAAAGCTGCTGTACCTGCTGACCTTCGCCGACATCAAGGCGGTCGGACCTGGCGTCTGGACCGAGTGGAAAGGCACATTGTTGTGGGAACTGTACATCAAAACTCATACCGTCCTCATCAGAGGGATCCCGGAGGGGGAGGATGATCTGGCCCGCGCCGAGCGGGTCAAATCTCAACTGACCCAGGAGCTGTCGCCGGAGTTCGGGGTGGAGGTGGTGAAAAAACACCTGCAGGAGGCCCCGCCACGGTACCTGTTGATGACGTCGCCCCACAAGATCGCCTCGCACATGCGTATCATTCAACGCATACAGCGAGGCGACGAAGCGGCCAGTCAGTGGGCGGCGTTTCCCCTGGCCGGCTACTCGGAGTTGACCGTCTGCGCCTCTGGCCGCCATGGACGGTTCGCACAGGTCGTGGGGACGCTCACCGCAAACGGGATGAACATCCTGAGCGCCCAGATTTTTACCCTACTAAGCGGCATGGTGATCCGGCACTTCAGAGTGGATAACGGCAGCGGCGTGGCGATTGAAGATCCGGCCGTCTGGGATCGGGTGACTGCGGATCTACGCGAGGTGCTCGCAGGCAGAGTCGCCGTTCATGATCTGATCAAGAGCCGGAGGAAAGAGATCCTGGTCCGGCCGATCCAGCACGGCACAGAATTCCCTATCAAGGTAGAATTTGACAACCTGGTCTCTAATGCCTACACCGTCCTCGATATCCGAACACGGGACCGATTGGGACTTCTGTACCTGATCACCAGCACCCTGTCACAGCTTGGGGTTGATATACGCTCCGCCAAGATCACGACTGAAGCCGACCAGGTGGTTGACGTCTTCTATGTGACCAATAAGGACGACGGGAGCAAGCTGATCGACGAGGGGCGACGGGCGCAGGTCGGGACTGAACTGGAACGCGTACTGACGGAGGGATTCAATTAGCTTGCAATTTACCGCTGCCGCGAAACTGTTCATCCTTTTCGGCGATCCTGTAGCGCATAGCCTGTCGCCAGCGATGCAGAACGCTGCGCTTCAGGCAGCCGGAATCGATGGTCTGTATATTCCATGGCGGGTACAATCTGCCGGGTTGCCCGCCGCGTTCGCGTCGCTTCGCGGGATGGACAATTTCGGCGGCGCGAATGTCACGGTCCCTCACAAAGAGCAGGCCGTCGCGCTAGTCGACACCCTGACGCCAGAGGCTGCCGCAGTGGGCGCAATTAATACGGTCGTATCCAGGGACGGACGTCTGCTTGGCGCCAATACTGACGGACTGGGGTTTCTCCGATCTCTCCGTGAGGAGGCAGACTTTCCCCCGCGCGGCAAGTCCGTCGTCATCCTTGGGGCCGGCGGGGCAGCGAGATCGGTCGCCTTCAGTCTCGCTGAAGCCGGGGCCGCGCCCATCGTCATCATCAACCGGACTGCAGAACGCGCGCAATCGCTGGCTGAATTCATAAATCGAACAATCGGAACGACGGCGCTCGGAGTGGGGCTTCACGATCCTCGAATATCGATCAGTCTGAGAGACTGTGCCCTGATGGTCAACACCACATCGGTCGGACTACACCCCAACGATCCTTCACCGATCGCCCCGCACCTCCTTCAGCCGGGAGCACTGGTCTACGATCTGATCTACCGACCACGAGAGACCGCATTGCTGCGGGAGGCCAAGCGGCGGGGATGTCGGGTCATGGGCGGACTGGGCATGTTGCTGTATCAGGGCGC
>PQAQ01000158.1 GCA_003105305.1 Candidatus Methylomirabilota bacterium | reverse complement strand
ATGGAAAAGGTGTAGGCCCCGGCGTTGAATACTGCGAGCAGATCGCCCGACGCCGTCGATCCGCCGACCAGCGAGAGCGGTATGGGCTCAGACGGCACACAGAGAAAATCACCGACATGGTACAGGGTTCGCCCCCGCGACAGCCGACACGGCATGACGACATATTCGGCATTTTCACGGGGCGGCAAGATGTTCCGGCCCGCATCCACCAGAACCCAGCGTCTGTGAGCGGTTCGCTTGCATGTCAGGACGCTCGTCAGGCATGCGCCGGCATCATTGACCAGATAGCGCCCGGGCTCAATGATTACCTGTCGGTCGCCGGATAGGCTGAGCACCGGATCCAGCATCTCACGGATGAACTGTCGAAATGTCCGCCCCTGCGCTTCCATGAGATAGCGACTGCCGAATCCGCCCCCGAAATCGAGGATGGGGATTCGAATTCCGAGATCGGCTTCCGTTCTCCGGAGAAACTTGACGACTGCAGCCGCACAGGCCTGATGCGCACCCGGCTCATATTGCCGTGTGTAGCTGTGGCAATGCACCCCCTGAAGAGAGAGAGAACGCGATGCGACGACGCTTCGCATCGCGCGCGCCGCCTCGCCGCCGGGCACGTCAAAGCCGAACTTTGATCCGGGAGGGGTAAACGCCCCTCGGAGACGCCGCGACAGAATTGGGTTGATCCGGATCCCGACATCAATCGTCCGTCCGAGCCGTCGACCCAAGTCCTGGAGAAAGGCGATCTCCGACAGCGACTCGACATTGATGAGCGACACCCCGTCGATGACGGCCCGCTCCAGGAACTCCGGTCGTTTGGCCGGACCGTTTACCACTACTTGAGCCGAGGAAAAGCCAATCCGCCTGGCCAGCAGGTATTCCCATTCGGACATCACCTCGACGTTCAATCCGGCCTGCCGCAGGAGCGAGACGACTCCAGCCAGATAGCAGGCCTTCAGTGCGAAGTGGATGCGGATCGGCACCGGTGAGGCGTCGGCGGCGGCGGCTGCCTCTGCGATGTTGTCGCGCAACCGCGCTGCCGAATAGACCAGGAGCGGCGTGCCGAGCGGCTTGACAATCTCTTGACAGGACAGGCGTTCGATCCGGATCTCCCCGGCCTCCGCATGAAACGGGCCGTCCTGACTGAGAAGGCGGCGGGTGGCCGATGAGGCAATGCGGCGTTGATTCAGGTTCACGCTGTGTGTCATACCGTTGTCGTCGCGTTCGGACATGCGCGCTCTATCGTCATGGCGTTGTCGGCGAGCGCATTATAGCACTCCGACCGGCTTTGTCCGCATGAGAATAGCGTACAGACCGGCTGCCCGCGCGCAATGTGTTCCCCTTCGAACGGCAGATCTCTGGCGCCTCGATCGAACCATCGCTGAGGATCTCGAAAGACCAGGGATTGAGAGGCGAAACGAATCGCCTTGCCGGTGTAACCGGCATCACGGTATGCGAGGAGATCAAAATCAGGCAGTCTCCCCTGGCAGGCATCCAGGTGCGTCTTGAACATGTTCAGGCCATAGGCCCTTTCGACCAGTTCCATTGAAGCAGTATAGCGTGGATTGATTTCAAGCGGATAGACGACCTTGCCGTTTAGGATGAAATCGATCCCGTTAATACCCACAAGGTGGAACTCTCGCGTAATGGCGCCCACAACCCGTCTCAGGCTCTCGATGATGCCGCCCCATTCGTCCTGCCTCGCTCCCAGCGGTCCAAGGATACTGCCGCAATAGCGCAACTCGTCCGCTCCGAACTCGTTCCTGCCGATAAGTTGCTCGGAGATCCCCAGCAGGCGCGCATCCGATCCATTGGCAGCGAATACGGCGCCGCACGATACACCGTCCAGGTATTCCTGAAGAAAATAGCCGGCCTCAAGGCGATCTCCCGGCGAATGAACAGCGATTCCATGGCCGCCTCCGCTTCGCAGCGGTTTGCGAAGCCAGATGGTGTCGGAATGGGATTCGAGGCGCTCGGCATCAACGGCGATCCTCGGCGCGCGGATACCGTACTGTACGAGAAATCCGAAAAATCTGATCGGATCTCTCACCGATGTCAGGATGGCCGGGCTGTTGCCAAGGATCGGCTTCCCGCCGGCCATTGCACCTACGACCGATGGATAATTTTCCAGATTCGCAACATAGATCAGCGCGTCGTACGGTAGACCCGAAGAGACTGTGATCAGATGGCGGGCATCATACGGAAGGCTCAGGTCTCTTTTAATGGAGCGATGCGGGCACAGCAATCCCAGATCGAAATCCCCGAAGTAATCGGCAGCAACGATGCGATGCGCGAGCCCGCTCCGCACCGCCGATTCCGCCAGGCCGCGCGCGCTGACTCCTACGACCAGAATGTCCACGATTCCTCGTTGTCTGTGAGACGGGACTACGGCAACAGCAGATTATGCGGTGTACAGGCGCCGCCTGAACGCTGGAGGGATATGCGTGCGAGATCCGGTCATCTGCGACGACGGTGTATGCGTCCTAACTCTTCAGCGCCTGCACCATCTTGGTGACCGTTTGCTTGGCGTCACCGAACACCATCATCGTATTGGGCAGCGCGAAGAGTTCGTTGTCGATGCCCGCAAACCCGGCGCTCATGCTGCGCTTGAGTACGATGACCGTGCGCGCCTCCTCCACATTGAGGACCGGCATTCCGTAGATTGGGCTCGACGGGTTGGTCTTCGCCGCCGGATTGACGACGTCGTTCGCGCCGATGACAATCACCGCGTCCGTCTTGGAAAACTCGTCGTTGATATCCTCAAGGTCGAAGATGTGATCATACGCGACGTTGGCCTCGGCCAGCAGCACATTCATGTGGCCCGGCATACGACCGGCCACCGGGTGGATCGCGTACTTGACGGTGACGCCGTCCGAGTCCAGCAGGTCAGCCAGCTCACGCAACGCATGCTGGGCCTGAGAGACCGCCATGCCGTAGCCGGGAACGACGATGACCCGCTGCGCGTTTCTCAGGACGGTGACTGCGTCGTCGATCGTCCCCTCATTGACGCTCCCGGTCGCGGATGCAGCAGCCCCTGGAACCGTTTCAGCCACCGAGCCGAAGGCCCCGAACAGTACATTGGTGAAGGAACGGTTCATGGCCTTGCTCATCATAATCGACAGGATGAGACCGGAGGCCCCATCCAGGGATCCGGCAATGATCAAGATGTTATTCGATAGGACGAATCCTGTCGCCGACGCGGCCAGACCGGCATATGAGTTCAGCAGACAGATGACAACCGGCATATCCGCCCCGCCAATGGGGAGCACCATGAGGACACCGATCAGGAAGGCCAGCCCCAGCATGATATAAAATAAAACAGGATACGATGGCGTAAACAGCCAGGCGACATACAGCGCCAGCGTGACCGCAAAGAGAGAGATATTCGACTGGTTTTGGAACTTATAGGTCACGGGAACCTGGGTGATATATCCTGACAGCTTCCCAAACGCCATCAGACTGCCCGTAAAGGTCAGCGCCCCGAAGATAACCTCAAATCCAACGGGCACCGTCTTGAGGAGCTCCATCTCTGCGCCGTGACGGTAATATTCGGATATTCCGACAAACGCGGCGGCCAATCCTCCGAAGGCGTGAGAGAGCGCAATCCGCTCCGGCATCGCCGTCATGGGCATGAAGATCGCCATGGCCGCCCCGATCGCCGAGCCGATGATCATCCCAGTGACGATCCATTCGTAACTGATGATGTCCCGGTGGGCCAACGTCCCCACGATGGCCAGGAACATCCCCGCCGCGGCGAAAAGATTGCCTCGTCGCGCCGTTTCGGGAGAGCCCAGATCTTTCAGCCCCAGGATAAACAGCGCGGACGCGAAGAAGTAGGTAAGCTGTATCAATGCAGTACTCACGGCTTCTTCCCTTCCTTCTTCTTGAACATCTTCAACATTCGATCTGTAATCATGAAGCCGCCGACCACATTGATCGTCGCGGCCGTCACCGCAATGAATCCCAGGGCCGTACTGACCGGATTGTAGTGGGCCCCTGCTGCTACTAACGAGCCGACCAGCGAGATACCCGAGATGGCATTCGTCGCAGACATCAGCGGCGTGTGCAGGAGCGGCGGGACCTTTGAGATAATCTGGAAGCCTAAAAAGGCGGCCAGCATGAAGATGTAGAAGGCAAACAGGAGCTCAGCTTGCATGGGATTCCCCTTTCCGGGACAGGAGTTCCCTGACTTTCGGCTGCACAATCTCACCCCCGAGCGTAATCACGCATCCCTGGGTGATCTCATCTTGGAGATTCAGCTTCAACCTGCCGTCGCCCATCAGGTGCAGGAGGAGCTTTTCCATGTTGCGCGAGTACATCTGGCTTGCGTGGACTGCCAGGCGGCTGGGCAGATTCAAGCGACCGACAATCGTAACCCCGTGCTTGACGACCTCATCGCCGGGCTCGGTCAGCGCGCAGTTGCCGCCCTGCTCCGCCGCAAGGTCCACAATCACCGAGCCGGGTCTCATAGCCTGAACCATCTCTTCCGTAATCAGGATGGGCGCGCGCTGGCCGGGGATAAGCGCGGTCGTGATGCAGACGTCGGATTTGGCAATGTGCCGATGAAGCAGTTCCGCCTGTCGCCGTTTGTACTCTTCAGACAGCTCCTTAGCGTACCCGCTCGCTGTCTGCGCGTCCTCGGCGATGTCCACCTCAACAAATCGCGCCCCTAAACTTTCTACCTGCTGTCTTACAACCTTTCGCGTGTCGAACGCCTCGACCGCCGCGCCGAGCCGCCTCGCGGTAGCGATCGCCTGAAGACCGGCGACGCCGGCGCCCAGGATCAGTACCTTCGCCGGCGCAATCGTCCCCGCGGCGGTCATCAGCATGGGAAAGAACTTCGGGAGCGTGTACGCCGCCATAATGACCGCATAGTATCCGGCTATCGTCGCCTGCGAACTTAGCACATCCATCATCTGAGCCAGCGTCGTCCGAGGGATGCTATCGACCGCAATCGCGGTAATCTTGCGGGCAACAAGTGTATGAACGAGGTCCTGGTTGATCAGCGGATACAGAAGACTGATGATCGTCGTACCCTCTCGAATGTTCAGCAGTTCACCCGGGGTTGGGCGCTGAATCTTCATGATGACGTCTGCGGTCGCCAGCAGCGCTTCTGCGGAAGACTCTATTGTGGCGCCGGCCTCCTCATACTCCCCATCCCGGAAACACGATCCTTCACCGGCGCCGGACCCCACAGAGACCTCGACCCCCTTTTTGACCAGTCGCTTGACCGTTTCCGGGATGATCGCAACGCGCTTTTCCCCCGGCTCGATCTCCTTCAGAACTGCAACCCTCATCTATCGACTCTCTTCAATAGGGTTAGATGGTTGCTCCACACTCGTTCTTACTCCAATGATCGTGATGACTCTTCGAGACCCCCGGACGTGACAGGCTCGGTGGCGATTTTCCGGACTAAGGGGGGCTATTCCGCAAACGACGTGAATTTACGCGCCTTCGGAGCAGCCATGGCGGCACAGTGTACTAAAATGCAACACTGACGGTCAAGCAGAAAAACTGCTCAGAGACTGTTATAATCGCTCCGCAATGTAAGTTGCTAAAGACATGTATTGCCTAATCGTGTTGCCTCGCAGTTATCGTCCGACCCCGCAATATGTGAATCCCAGCAGGCGTACGCGCTCAGGATCATAGACGTTCCGCAGATCAACCAGGATCGGGCGGCGCATCAGCCCCTTAATTCTCTCCAAGTCGAGATTACGGAACTGATTCCATTCGGTCGCCAACACCAGCGCGTCCGCCCCCTCAACCGCGCTGTAGGCGTCTTCCCGATAATCAACCTTCGGCATAACACGCCGCGCCTGCTCCATCGCGGCGGGATCAAAGGCCTGCACATCCGCACCCAACCGCTGCAGTTCGCTGATAATCACGACGGCAGGCGATTGTCTGACGTCGTCCGTATTCGGCTTGAAGGCCAAACCGAGCATCCCTATCGTGATCCCCATGAGAGAGCCGGGATCTGAAGAGGCCCCCAGGGCGCCGACAATCTTCTGCACCATCCGAAGCCTCTGCTGCTCGTTGACATCCACAACGGTTTCAACCAGACGGGTCGGGCACCCGTGCGCTCTCGCAATCGTCACCAGCGCCGAGGTATCTTTGGGAAAACAGGAACCGCCATATCCGGGACCCGGATGCAGGAACTTCGGGCCGATCCGATGGTCGAGCCCCATCCCCCTGGCGACCACGTGAACATCCACTCCCAGCGCCTCGCACAGGTTGGCCATTTCGTTCATAAAGGTAACCTTAGTAGCCAGGAAACTGTTCGAGGCGTACTTGATCAGTTCGGCGGCTTCAATCGTGGTGATGACAAACGGAACCTCGATAAGATACAGGGGTCGATACAGGTCCTGGAGGATGGCAACGGCCTGCGGGCTATCCGCCCCGATGACAACCCGGTTGGGTCGCAAGAAGTCCTCAATCGCCGATCCCTCGCGCAGGAATTCCGGGTTAGAGGCGACGTCAAATACTCCCTGCGATCCGGCTCTGATCTCTTCATGAACAATGCGCTGGATTCTCCGTCCGGTTCCTACCGGGACGGTGCTCTTGGTGACGATGACTTTATATCCGTTCAGGTTGCCCGCTACGGTTCGGGCCACCTCCTCAACGTAACGGAGATCGGCGGATCCGTCATCCTTGGAGGGGGTTCCAACGGCGATGAAGATGACGAGCGACTCCCTCACCGCGCGCGCCGTGTCGGCCGTAAACTGAATACGGCCCTGCCGCAAATTCCTGCGCAACATCTCGCCCAACTGCGGCTCGTAAATCAGGGCCTCTCCGTTCGCCAAGCGGGCGATACGCTCCTCATTCGTGTCCACGGCGGTCACGTGCAGGCCGAACTCCGCAAAGCATACCCCGGTGACCAGCCCCACATAACCGGTTCCGACAATGGCGATATTCATCAGTTGACTCCTCAGCTCTTCACGCAGGTCGTTATGCCTTTTTTTCGCCCGATCGCTTGCCCTCGCCCTTCTCCTTCTTCGGCGTCACATCGATGGCGTCCTTGCCCGCCAATGAATCCTTGAAGCCCCGAATGGCCTTGCCGAGGCCACTGCCAAGTTCCGGCAGCCGGCCGGCGCCAAAAATGACCATCACAATGACGAGAATAATTAACAACTCTGAAAAGCCCAGCCCGAACATACGCCTTCCTCCATTGCGGCCTCCTACGTGTAGAGGACCCGCTCATCATTGTGCCGACGGGTTAGTTTCACGCCATCGAAGTGCTCCAGAAAGGGGATCGCGAACTTTCGACTGATCCCCAGAAGCTCCTTGAACTGCTGAACCGAAATGGCAGCATGGAGCGTGAAGTGGTTGAGGAGCAGCTCCTTCGCATGATTGTAGTGGTCGCGGTGAAGATAGAAGTTGTCTTTGATTTTGATGACTTCCCCCTCGTCGACAAGACGGCGAAAGATCGTAAGCCCGCTCTTGCGGTCTGCTCCGGCCTGGGTGAGCGCCGCCTCCAGATCCGGCGGCCGAAGAGCTGCATGCCGATAGATCGCGGCCAATCGATCCTTGACAGCCTGTTCCGGAGCTGAGAGCGTGGGGCGATGCAGGAAATGTCGCACCTTCTCCCGGTCGATGACGATGTGGCGCGTCTCGATGAGGTCCTGCAGCAAGCGAGCGAACAGAACCGGCCCAACCTGATGTAGCTTGGATCGCAGCTCTTCCTTCGGCAGCCCTTCCTTAAGGGGTTCATGCTTGTGGAAGTCTTCCAGACGGGACAGGATCTCGCCTGCCACACGATCATAGTGTGACCGGTGAATGTAGCCCGGATCACCTTTCGCTCCCAACGCCATAGCCGCACCGCCCTCAACAAGACGCGCGAGCTCTCGCCGCAGCGTGGTTTCATCTACGCTGGCTGATACCCTGAGCGCATCCAGCGAGATCGGCGTCGGACCGGCCTGCGCCAGCAGGCGCTCAACCTGCTGACCTGATGAGCCGGTCTGCAGGACCTTGAGGTGTTCGAGCAGCGACGCCTTGGCCCGACGCCGGGTCGGCGGGTTCGGATCGAGGATGCTTCCGCCCCCGATCGTAACGGCAGGCGAGTAACTTCGAATCACATACCGGTCGCCGGCCATGGCGCCGGCCATCGCCTCCAGCCGCACGTGGGCGAATGTCTCGTCGCCGGGGTTCAGTTCCTCGCGATCGAGCAGGACGACTCGAGCCAGAATCTCGCTTGTCCCCACGTGGAACCGGACCCTCGCCCGATTTCGTAGGGCGCGCGGCGCGTCCTTCAGGAGAGCCAACGAGACATCGAAGGTCATCGTCGGCGTCAAACTGCCCGGAAAGACCAGGAGGTCGCCTCGATTGAGCTGATCGACATCGACACCGGGCAGGTTAACGGCGATCCGCTGCCCGGCCCACGCCTGCTCCACTGTCTGACCGTGGACCTGAAGCCGCCGAACCCTAGAATGCAACTCTCGAGGCAGGACAACCACATCGTCGCCGACTCGCACTGTTCCAGACCACAGGGTGCCGGTCACCACCGTGCCAAACCCTTTGATGGTGAAGACGCGATCGATCGGAAGACGAAACACCCCGTCATCGCGCCTCGGCTCGATCGTCTCGGCGGCCTCGCGCAGGACCGCTCTTAATTGAGGGATTCCCTGTCCGGTGACAGCCGATATGGCGACGACCGGCGCGCCCTCAAGAAACGTCCCGGCCAGGAACCCCTTCAGATCGGTCCGCACCATCTCCAACCAATCGGGCTCGACGAGATCGGCCTTCGTTAGCGCCACCACGCCGCGCTTGACCTGAAGCAGCTCGCAGATATGCAGGTGCTCCCGCGTCTGCGGCATCACCCCCTCGTCGGCGGCAATAACCAGCACCACCAGATCGATCCCGCCGACGCCGGCCAGCATCGTCTTGACGAACCGTTCATGTCCCGGCACATCGACAATCCCGAGATGGAGGTCGTCAGACAGAGCCAGGCCGGCAAACCCCAGTTCAATGGAGATGCCCCGTTCCTGCTCCTCCTTCAACCGGTCGGTATCGATGCCGGTCAGAGCCTTGACGAGCGCGGTCTTGCCGTGATCGATATGCCCTGCCGTCCCGACGATCATATGCTTCATCGCGACGTCATCGTAACATACGGCGCGTTACGGCGACAAGGTTTACGCCGGATCGGCGGCGTGGGATACGCTACGGAACGCGGGCCTCGACGACCTGCGAGGCGACGCTTTCGTTGTGTCGGGACGAGGTGTCGACGGCAGTCACGGTGTAGAGGTATCGACCGCCCGATCGGACCGAAGGGTCGGTGAAGGTGGGCGATTTGAGCGGAGTGGCCGTCAGTCGCCGCGGAGGGCTTTCCGGAGTATCGCTTCGATAGACGTGATAGCCAAGCAGATCCGGTTCACGATTCAGCTCCCAACTCAGCGAGACGACAAGGCCGGGACCGACAACGGCCCGGACGTGTTGTGGAGGGGCCGGAGGCGTCAGGTCAATCGGTGTGACAGCCACCTCGCCGGACGGCAGCCCTTCTTGCCAAGGCGGTTCCTGGCTCTCGACGGCTGCCACGCGGTAGTAGTAGGTCTGGTCGTTGACCAGATTTGCGTCATGGAACTGCGTGCCGCGGATGGGCTCTCGATTGACCGGGGAGGAACCGTACTGACGGGGGATCGTGCCCCGATAGATATTGTACCTCGGAACCACCTTCAATCGACTTCCATCGGCTCGCCGTACCGGCGCAATCCATGAGAGGCGGACGGCGCGTTCGCCGGCCTCGGCCCGCAGGTTGGATGGAGCCTCGATCTCGACCGTAACAAGGGCGGTTACGTCCGGTGACGACGGCCCGACGACCCCTCGCCGACTCACCGCCTCGACGGTATAGGTGTACCTGGAACCTACAACCGCACTGCTATCCGTAAAGGCATACCGATCGCCCGTCACGAGCGCGTTCTCCGGCTTCTCAGCCTTCACGATAGCAATGACCGAAAAGGCGGTGGTCTTGGGGACCGTTTGCCGTCTGGAGATTTGGAATGCAGACAGGTATTTCAGCGCCGTGCCGTCAACATTGGTCTTCGGCCTCGTCCATGCGAGGATAACCGTGCGGCTCCGCACGAGCGCCGTCAGGTCGGTCGGCGGCGACGGCTCTACCAGAATCGGAACCACAGGCGGACCGGCCTTGCCGCACCCGGACAGTATCAGCACGCCGAGCAACACCGCACCAATGAGCTGGCGAATCCGCATCTTACCGACTCCGAAGTCTGGTTTTGGCGGCGCTGATCGCCTTTTTCACCGCGCCCGTCGCGGTTCCGCCGACAGCCGTCCGTCTTTCAATACAGGCCTCGAGCGCGATGTAGGCAAAGACATCCTTCTCAAGCAATGGGGAGGCGGTCTGCAACTCCTTCAGCGACAACTCCTCGAGTCGACACCGCCTCGCAAGCGCGCTTCCGACAAGAATACCCACCACCTCGTGCGCCTGTCGGAACGGCATCCCCTTGCACACCAG
>PQAQ01000157.1 GCA_003105305.1 Candidatus Methylomirabilota bacterium | reverse complement strand
GATGAGGTTTCGGAGGAAGAATCCTGATCTGCAGACCGACATCGGCCGACGAAATCATTCATTGCATAGGAAACGACCCCATTGAGCAAAAGAGACTACTACGAAATCCTGGGTGTATCACGGAATGCCACGGAAGCCGACATTAAGAGCGCGTACCGCAAAATGGCGGTAAAGTACCATCCCGACAAGAATCCGGGAAACAAGGAGGCCGAAGAACACTTCAAGGAGNNCCTACCGCAAGCTGGCCATGAAGTATCATCCCGACCGCAACCCGGGCGATGCGGAGGCGGAGGCCAATTTCAAGGAGGCTGCCGAGGCCTACAGTGTGCTGAGCGACCCGAACAAACGGGCCCGCTATGACCAGTTCGGGCATCAGGGCATCCAAGGGGGAGGAGGTTTCAGCGGTTTTGATCCGGAGATTTTCGCCGACTTCGGAGATATTCTGGGAGATTTATTCGGTTTCGGGGATCTGTTCGGTTCTTCGCGGCGCCGCGGTTCGCGTTCCCAGCGGGGCAATGATCTGCGCTATGACCTGCAGATTACCTTCAAGGAAGCTGTATTGGGGATGGTCACCAAGCTTAAAATACCGCGGCATGAGAATTGTGCGGAATGCGGTGGGTCCGGTGCGGCGAAAGGCACTTCGCCGACGACCTGCCCGACATGCAACGGCTATGGCCAGGTCAGATACCAGCAGGGATTTTTCAGCGTCAGCAGAACCTGCGGCCAGTGCCGCGGCGTCGGTAAAATCAATCGGAATCCCTGTCGCGAATGCGATGGAAACGGCGTGGTCCAGCGTGAAAAAACCCTGGAGATCAAGATACCGGCCGGCGTGGACACAGGATCCCGGTTGCGCATCCAGGGCGAAGGAGAGGCGGGATTGCGCGGGGCGCCGCCGGGCGATCTCTACGTGGTGATCTACATCGAGGAACACCCGTTCTTCCAGCGTCAGGGCAGCAACATCTATTGCCAGGTGCCGATAGGGGTCACTCAGGCGATCCTGGGTGCCGAAATCACCGTTCCTACACTCGAAGGTGAGGAGAAGCTCAAGATCCCTGAAGGAACCCAAAGCGGGACAGTCTTCCGCTTGCGAAACAAAGGCATCGTCAGCCTCGGCGAGCGCGGGCGCGGCGACCAGTTCGTCACCGTCAAGATTGTGCTGCCGCGAAATCTCGATACGCGATCGCAGGAGCTGTTCCGGGAGTTGGGGCGCCTGCATCCGGAGGATCCGAGGCGCGCAATCTGGAAGTAACCGCCTTCTTGCTGGCGCGGGGAACTGAAAGGGGGCACAGGTGAGGCAGCGACGGCGGCGCTATTCGATCAGTGTTGTGGCCGAGATGTTCGATATCCATCCGCAGACCCTTCGGGTCTATGAGCGGGAAGGGCTCCTCCGTCCGGCCCGCACCGAAGGCAATACGCGGGTTTATTCGCAAGAGGATGTGGAGCGCGTTGAAATGATCCTGCGGCTGACCAAAGAGCTTGGCGTCAATCTGGCAGGGGTCGAGGTCATTCTGAATATGCGCGACCGGATGGAAAAGATGCAGCGCCAGATGAATGAGTTGCTTCGGGCGATGGCCGAACAATTCGATGTCGAGATGAAGCACTGGGAGGGGCGCGAAGAGGAGGGGCTTGTGCCCATCAAAAGACGCGGCCTGCTCCGCCGAGCCAATGTCTAAAGGGACACGACCGATCAACCGGCCGAATCCCCGCAACATCCGGTTGTCCTTGACAGAGCAGAAGCGCTGTACTAGCGTATAGTAAGGATGCAGTAAGAGCGCGGGATTGGACATGTATCTTCGCGCCGGATTAAGGAGGGTGAAGGACTCATGAATAACACGTTGAAAACTACCGCCCTGCTCGGGTTGCTGACCGGGCTGTTGATTCTGATCGGGGGTTACTTTGGCGGAAGCCGCGGGATGAGCATGGCCTTCGTCATGGCCTTCGTCATGAACTTCGGGGCCTATTGGTTCTCGGATCGGATTGTCCTGGCCATGTACGGGGCCCAGCCCGTCACCGAGGCTGAAGCGCCTGAGTTGTACAGGATCGTCCATGGGCTGACGCTGAGGGCGCATATGCCGATGCCACGGATCTATGTCCTGCCGACGGAGGCCCTGAACGCCTTTGCGACCGGACGAGACCCGGAGCATGCGGCCGTCGCGGCCACTCATGGAATCTTGCGAGTCCTCAATGAGGAGGAGTTGGAAGGGGTTCTGGCGCATGAGCTGGCCCACGTGCGAAATCGCGATACGCTGATCAGCACGGTTGCGGCCACACTCGCCGGCGTGATTGTGATGCTGGCTCGATGGGCGATGTGGATGCCGTTCTTCGGCGGGGGCGGCCGCGACGACGATGACCGCGGCGGGAGTGGAGCGGGATTCCTGTTTCTGGCTATCCTGGCCCCTATCGCAGCGACCCTCATCCAACTGGCGATCTCGCGCTCCCGGGAGTTTCAGGCCGATGAATCGGGCGCCCGACTGACCCATAAGCCGTATGCATTGGCCTCGGCCCTTCAGAAACTCGAGGTCGGCGCAAGCCGTGTGCCTATGGAGGCGAACCCTGCTACCTCGCACCTGTTCATCGTCAATCCGCTGCGCGGAGAGATGCTGTTCAGGCTCTTTTCCACCCATCCGCCCATCGAAGAACGCATTGCTCGCCTGCGAGCACTTGTGGTCTGAAGCGGGTGACGTACACGGTCGCGTGAAACTCCTATTTCGTAGCGGGCCTACTGTGGCCCGCTTTTTTTCTCTCCTGATCATGGGGTCGCTGGTTGCGTGCGCACTGGTCCCCAGGGGCGAGCGGACACGGGCGCTGCGCCCCGGAGTACAGCGCCTGCCCACATTGCAGGCTCAGGGCGACCTGATCATCGCGACCCTTCCGGGCGCGACGCTCACTGTAGAGCCTCTAACCGCGAAGGGCCTCGAGGCATACTACGCCCGGCGAACAACCCAGCCGGACCGGTTCAAGGTACTCCCGAAGCGAACGAAGAGTCTGCTCCCGTTCGTTCTCCGAATCCAGAATGTGGGCCAGGATCGTATCAATTTTGATCCAAGCCAGGCCGTATTGGTGGATCAGCAGGATCGCCGCGCGGCGGCACTTTCATACGATGAGATCTACAGCCTCTTTTCCGAAAAGGGCGAGTCGGCAAAGGTTGGGCGAGCGTTTGAGGAGACGGTGTTGACCAGCTACGTCGTGGTGCCTCCGAAGCTCGATCGGGAGGGCCTGCTCCTCTTTCCGGCGCTCGACCCTGCCGCCAAATCCGTAATCCTTGAGGTCGGCTCTTTTTATATCGGCTCGACGGAACAGTTGCTGCTGTTTGAGTTCGAGATCACGCGTGCGCCGTAACCCAACATCTGAAGCGCTCCTACCGGCGATCCCGCTCCTTGATCCCGTACTGGCCGACCCGCTCCGCTGCCCGCGGGAGCTCTTTTTGTTCGACCGAATACTGGATGGCCTCGCGCTTTCTCCCTTTTATCCCGCGATGGGCGTTGAGGACGCGGATAATCTCCACGAGCAGCGGGATATCGCCGCGCGATGCCTTGGCCACCTCCCGCAGCAGCGCGGTCCTTTCCGCCTCTCCGCTTAGCTTGTGGAGCTCTTCCGGCAGCAGATGAGACAGGAACTCTTCCTGGAAGAAGAATGCGAGAGGGACGCGTAATGCATCGCCGAGCTTCGCCAGCACCTTGAGCGAGGGGAGTTGTTCCCCTCGCTCAATCTTCCCGATATACGTGTAATCCACTCTCCCCACAATTTTATTGGCCAGTTCCTTCTGAGTCAGCTCGCGCATCCTTCGAATCCGCCTCAGACGCCTGCCAATTTGGGTCTTCAGTTCGGCACTCACACATCCCTCCTCAGAACGCAAAGTACTGCGCTTTTCTTTCGAAGTCAATAGGATTCCCAGTCTTCTTTTTAAATATGCTGTGGCGATATACACGATATATAGTCTATATTTACGCTTGACAATAATGTATATAGCTCCTATGCTTTCACATAATCGAACACCCCAACAGCATACATGAGCGAATCGCGCTGTTAACGTAAACATGGAGCGCTGTTCTGTGACGGGCAGCAACGCATAGCATGGATAAGCCAGGTAAGCTGTTAAAGCTGGTCTGCCGATCTCGATGGTTTGTATCCCTATCCAGGGAGGAACTTAAGTTGTATCTCCTCCTGCTGGTGTCCGCCGTCAGGATCGGCCAGGAAGAGCAGATCGCTTGGGAGGTCTTGAAGCGCGGGCTGGGAGAGTCGTTGACGGCCGAAAAGATAGAGCGGCTCGGCCACGCGTTGGGCCGACATGGGCTTGCCAGGGTACGCGTGACCTACCCCTCAGAAGGCGGCGGGCGTCCGCGAGGCAATGCAGCCCCTGTAGTCTACTCGACAGTCTTTGACTTAGAGCGATTGAGAGGTCCGGCGTCGAGGGGCCCGAGACGCGGGCAAGAGGAAGGCAATGATTGATCCGAGCCCGGACGGGGGCAAACTGTTTCGGGTCCTGGTCGCAGATGATAGCCCCGAGACCCGCGAGCTACTCTTCGAGGCCTTGAGCTTGATAGGGTGCGCCGTGACCTGTGTGAAAGACGGTCTGGAGGCGCTTGCCAGCTTGCAGGCCGGATCGTACGATCTCCTCGTCACCGACTATCAGATGCCTCGGCTCAATGGGCTGGCCCTCCTCAAACATCTCCATGCCTCACCTTGCTGCTTGCCGTCGATTGTGATTACCGGACAGAGCTCGCCCGATGTCATCGAGGCGGCAAGGGAGGCTGGCGCCACCCTGGTGATTTCTAAGCCTTTTGAAATCGTTCACATCCTCGCGCTCGTCCGGTGTATCAGGGACCATCCGCCTGAGCACCAGGACGGCAGACCTTGATTCCAGGAAGATGGGACCCTGTACCTCCCCCAATAAAGTGGACACCCGCATCTCTCGAAATGGCGTTCTCAGTCGACGTCCGCTTCTATACCCATCACCGCCTGCACTCTGGGATTGACTACCGCACGTCCAAAGAGTATGAGAGAGTAATGGCCCGCACCACCACATGGGTGGCGGCCTCTGATGCGGGGGCGACGCCCGGGGTCCCTGAAATGGTTTGACAGGTAAAAGTCATAATGGTATTCAACACCGATACAACTTCTACCTTAATAGAAATATACCCTATAGGAGGAATGCCATGCGAAGCGCAATTGGGATACTGGGGATTGGGCTGCTGTTGATGAGTGTTCACGGTGTGGCTGCGGCCGAGACCGCAAAGAGCTCCAAGGCCACCATTGAGATGGCGACCGGCAAGATCGTCGTAGAACTCTACGACAAGGACGCGCCGGGGACTGTGGCGAACTTTGTCAAGTTAGTCAAATCGGGTTTCTATAATGGTCTCACTTTTCACCGAGTAGAACCCGGCTTTGTCGTGCAGGGCGGTGATCCGAACGGAAACGGCAGCGGCGGACCCGGTTACACCATTAAGGATGAGGTCAATGCCCGCAAACACGTGACCGGGGCGGTCGCTATGGCCAAGACCATGGCGCCCAACAGCGCCGGGAGTCAGTTCTATATCACACTTGCGCCCCAGCCCATGCTTGACGGCCGATACACGGTGTTTGGCCAGGTTGTCGAAGGAATGGATGTTGTCGCCAAGATCAAGCGAGGCGACATCATGAAAAAGATCACGGTTGTCGAGGCCGCACACTAAGTCATTGCCGGTAAAAACATTGACAGGTATGTGCAAAGGTGCAATGATTTATCGATTCACATGTCACGCGGCAGCCTCCAATGTTCACAAGAAAGCATGTCAAACCGTAACTGATCTCATCGCTATTGACAAGGGGGTGTAAGAGGAATGGCGAGTGTGACGGTCAAGGAGGACGAGTCGTTCGAGGGGGCCCTCCGCCGTTTTAAGAAACAATGCGAGAAGGCTGGGGTCTTGTCGGAGCTCCGCAAACGCGAGCACTACGAGAAGCCCAGTGTCAAGCGCAAGAAAAAATCGATAGCCGCCAGAAAAAAAGCCCTAAAGCGCGTCCGCTTCGGGGCTGAGTAGGACGTAGCCGTGTTAAAGGCGCGATTGGCCGACGACCTCAAGACAGCCCTCAAGAGCGGGGATCGGTTGAGGACGTCAGTACTGCGGCTCCTGCAGGCGCTTATCAAGAATCGGGAAATAGAAAAGCGGGGAGAGTTAGACGACGCGGAAATCATCCAGGCGGTCATTGCGTCGTGTAAAACCCGAAAAGAGGCGATCGAACAGTACAGGAAGGCGGGACGAGAGGAGCTGGCTGCCAAGGAAGAGGCCGAGTTGACGCTGCTCGAGGCATACCTGCCCCCGCCGCTCTCTCCGGAGGAGCTTCAACATAAGATTCAGGAGGCGCTCGTCGCGGCGCAGGCGAGCTCTCTGAAGGACATGGGAAAGGTTATGGCGCTCCTGATGCCCCAGATTGCAGGCCGGGCTGATGGGAAGGTGGCCAGTCAACTTGTCAGGGAGGCGCTATCGCAGCGGTGATCACCGCGCAATCGCCTCATTATGAGCGGATCCCGTTCAGGGGTCGATCGTTCAGGGGACTCGATATCGAGTCCCCTGAGTATTTGTAGTATCTTTGTAGCGTATCGATGATGAGCCAGATCGACCGACACACCCTCGAGATCCTGGAGTGGCCTGCTATCCAAGCCAGGCTGGCCGCCAGGGCCGGATCGCCGCTGGGCCGGGAGTTGGCGCAAGCGCTCTACCCCCTTCCCACGCTGGAGGACGCGCAGAGGGTCCGGAATGAGGTCGACGAATTTCGGGCGCTGCTGTCCGGAGGGGTCGCGCTTCCATTTGATCGGCTGCATGACATCAGGGTATCGCTTCGGCAATCTCGACCGGAAGGGGCCGTACTCGCGGCCATCGATCTGGTCAGAATCGCCGCCTCGCTGGACGCGGCGGCCGAGATCCGCCGCACAATCGCCCGCTCCAGAGAGCGGTGTCCATTGCTCCATACGGTGGCCGCCCGGCTGGACGATCACACCGATCTGGTGGGAGCGATTCACGCGGCAATAGAGGTGACCGGAGAGATCAAGGACACCGCCAGCCGAAAGCTCAACCAGCTTCGCATTCGACTCCATGAACTTCGCAATCTGATCCATACCCGACTGCAGTCGTTGCTGACAACTCCTGCCCTCCAACCCTATCTCGCCGAGCCGCTTGTGACGATTCGAAACGAGCGGTATGTGATCCCCGTCAAACCGAACTACCGGATCGTCCTGAAGGGCGTGGTCCAGGATCGGTCGGTCAGCGGCGCCACCATCTTCCTGGAGCCTCAGGAGGTCGTCGAGCTCAATAACCACCTGCGGTTGCTGCAGCGATCCGAAGCGGAGGAGATCAGGCGGGTGCTGGCCGCGCTGACCGCGTCCCTCCGCTCAAGGGCCGGTACCGTGCTCTCGACCATGCTCCTGACCGCCGACCTGGATGTCCGATGCGCCGCGGCCCGATTGGCCGACGCGCTGCACTGCGCGCCGGTTGCCTTGAAGGACGCGGGCCCGCTGCTGCTGCGGGAGGCCCGTCATCCTCTCCTGGCAGAACGGATCGGCGACGCCGAGGCCGACAGGACGATTCCGATCGACCTGCGTCTGGGTGAGGGTTTTGACGCCCTGCTCATTACCGGACCGAATACCGGCGGCAAAACGGTCGCTCTGAAGACCGCGGGTCTGCTTTCGCTGATGGCGCAGGCTGGCCTGCATCTGCCCGCCTCTCCGGACTCCGAGGTCCCCTTTTTCACCGGAATCCTGGCGGACATTGGAGACGAGCAGAGCATTGAGCAAAGTTTGAGCACCTTCTCCTCGCATATCAGTCAGATTCGGCAGATCCTTGACGCGGTGCGCCCCGGAACCCTGGTATTGCTCGACGAGCTGGGCGCCGGCACCGACCCGGTTGAGGGGGCGTGTCTGGGGATCGCGATCCTCGATGCGCTGCTGGAGCGAGGCGCGTTGGTCGTGGCAACCACGCACCTGGACGCCATCAAGGCCCATGCCTATTCCCACCCTCGCATCGAAAACGGCTGTGTGGAGTTCGATCTTGACACGCTGAGACCGCTGTATAAATTATTAATTGGACTTTCCGGTCGCAGTCATGGGTTGGCGATCGCCTCTCGGGTCGGGTTGCCGCAGGGCGTCATTCGGCAGGCTGAAAGGCTGCTTGGCGAAGGGCGCGATCCGTTGCGGCTGTTGCTGGATCGGCTGGAGGGTGAGCATCAACGGCTCGCCGTCGAGCGTGAGACGCTGACCCGGGACGCGGCCGAGACCGCCAAGGCGCGCAGCGAGGCTGAGGCCAGTCGGGACACGGCACGGACTGAGGTCGAGCGCCTGTACCGTCGCGCCTGCGAACAGACCGAGGGTGCGGTCGCTGAGGCTCGCGCTGAGATCGATCAACTCCTCCGGGAGTTCAGGTCGGCGCAGTCGCGCGGGCGGTCGGCGCAGCAGGTTCGACAGCGACTTATCGACCTGGAGCAGCAGACGAAGGCCAAGCTGGACGATGTGGTCGGCCCGGACCGGGTAGCGCACAGCGTCGACGCGGCGTCGGTTCGCGACGGACAGGAGGTTGTCATCAAGGGAATTGGGCAGCGCGGGATCGTGATCGGACAACCGTCGCCGGCCGGTATCGTAGAGATCCGACTTCCGCTTGGGAGGTTGAGGGTCCCTGTGGAGGCAGTAGTGGCCGAGGGTGACGCTGGTCGGGGTGAAACGAACAGACCGATCCGGCTGTCCAGGACACAGGATACCGTCACCAACGAGCTCAACCTGATCGGGTGTGATGCGACAGAGGCGGCTCGTCGGCTTGACCAGTATGTTGGGGATGCATTTATCGTCGGACTTCCTTCGATTCGAATCATCCATGGAAAGGGTGCGGGAATCCTGAGAAAAACCGTCATGGAGTTGCTTAGAGACCATCCGCTGGTCCAAAGCTTCCGAGCGGCTGATTATCGGGAGGGAGGGATCGGCGCCACTATTGTTGAGTTGTATCCCCGCGGCGTGTCCATGGGCGGAGCGGCATGAAAAGGATGCGCGAAGAGTGATCTCTGAGGAGGCAGTCGCCCGGGTGCTGGCCGGTACGGATATCGTGCAGCTTATCGGCAGGTACCTTCCTCTGAAGCCCGCCGGACGCTACTATAAGGCCCTGTGCCCCTTCCATAACGAAAAGACCCCCTCCTTCATCGTCAACCCGGAGCGGCAGATCTTTCACTGTTTCGGTTGCGGGGAAGGGGGGGATGCGATCGGATTCCTGATGCGGCAGGAACGCTGGAGTTTTCCGGAGGCGATCCGATCACTGGCCGACCGAGCCGGTATCAGCTTGCCGGCGCAAGCCCGCGCAGATGCCGGAGGCGGGACCGGGGCGAGCCAGCAGGCGCGCCTGGGGCTGCAGGAGATCCATAAAGCCGCCGCGGAATTCTTTCGACGGCAGCTCCAGCATCAGACGATAGGGGCGCCTGCTCGCGAATATCTGAAGCGTCGAGATGTCCCGGATTCGGTGGTCGAACAGTTCGGACTCGGGTACGCAACGGCATCTTGGGACGGGCTGCTTCGCCATCTGCTGCGACGGGGATTTTCCAAGAAGCAGGCGGAGGAGGCAGGGCTTGTGCTGCCGCGCAAAGAGGGAAGTGGGGCGTATGACCGGTTCCGCAACCGGCTGATGATTCCGATCTGCGATTCGACAGGTCAGGTCATCGCCTTCGGCGGTCGTGTCCTGGACGATTCCCTGCCGAAATATCTCAACTCCCCTGAGACCCCCATTTACAAAAAGGGAGCGCACCTGTTCGGCCTAAACCAGGCGGCCACGGCCATTCGCGATCGTGGGTCGGCGGTTGTGGTGGAGGGGTATCTCGACCTGATCGCGCTGCACGCCCATGGCATCCAGCACGCCGTGGCCGTTTTGGGCACGGCGCTGACCGCGCAACAGATTACTTTGCTCCGTCGGCATACGACTCGGGCGTATCTGGTATTCGATCCCGACCCTGCCGGGATTGCTGCAGCGCGACGGTGCGTCGAAAGCTTGCTCAACAGCGGTCTGGATTGGCGGGTGAGTCTGCTTCCGGACGGCGAAGATCCCGATTGTTTTGTCCGGCAGCGCGGTCCCTCAGCCTTCGCTGATGCGCTCGCACAATCGAAGGATCTGATGGAGTTCCTGCTCGACCGAAGGGTCTCGGGGTTTGATCTGACCGGCCCCGAAGGTCAGGCTGAGGCGGTGAATGCCGTCATTCCTCTTTTGAGCTCCGTTGACAACGAGGTAACGCGGCGGCGTTATGCGGAAAAACTGGCGCGTCGGGTGGCGGTGTCCAATGATGCTATCGTTCGCGAACTGAACCTCCAGCTTAAAGGCCGCAAACGGGACGCCGTGCCGCCGACACTGCAACCCAGGGCGTTGCCATCTATAGAGTGGAAGCTCATCCACCTGGCCCTGCACCATCCCGGCGCGGGCGATCGCGTGCGGGAGCGCGTGCGGCCGGAGGAGTTGCAGGATCGCACGCTTCGCAGAATCTTTCAGGATGCGGTGTTGGCGTCTGAAGCGCGGCGCGGCGCAACGCCGCTCGCGACCATGGATCCGGAGGTGCAGCGGGTTCTCTCGCAGTTGCTGGCAACAGATCTCGGAGAGTACGAGGGGGAGGAGGCCATCGAGCGGGCCCTCTCCGATTACCTCGCGTGCCTCAAGGTCAGGCGTGAGCGCCAGAGGGGTGAGGAGCTTCGGCGGCAGATGGAAGCGGCAGAGCGGACGGGTGATCATGCGACCGTCGAGCGCCTGCAGGCCCAGTTTCTGACGCTGAACAGAGATCGAACTCGGTCTCGTGCCCAGGCAATGCCGTAACGTCTGAACATCACGGACAGCTCCTGGCTGATTATTGATAGCCGAAGACAGAGGGAGACAGTATGGCAAATGCACGAAAGCCAAGACAACCGTTACAAGCTACTCACTGGAAAGCGCATCGCCAGACGACACGCCCCTCTCAAGCGGGCGGCAAGCGGAATCTCGTGAGCAAACAGAGCAAGCAGGATAACTCGGTCGCGGTATCGGCCGCCTCGACAGCAAAGATCGCTCGAGGCCACGTCGGTTCCAGAGTCGCGAAGAAGCCGACGACGATTATCCGGACCGATATCAAGAAGGAAATTAAGCCGCTGGTGGCGCTTGGGCGGAAAAAGGGCTATCTGACCTACGATGAGGTGAACAGCTTTCTGCCGGAAGAGGTCACCTCCGGCGATCAGATCGAGAAGATCTTAAATCTGTTCGACGAGATGGATATCGAGGTCGTTGACGAGACAGAGCAGACGAAGGCAACCAAAACACCGGAGCCTCAGCAGGAAGAAGAGAGCGCCGAGGTCGAGCCGGAGTTGGTTCCGCCGACTGGGGGGAGGACCGACGACCCGGTTCGGATGTATCTGCGGGAAATGGGGAAAACCTCTCTGTTGACTCGTGAGGGAGAGATTCAGATTGCGAAACGCATCGAAGACGGCCACAAAGAGGTTGCTGAAGCCGTCTGCCAGGCAGGGGTCGCGGTTCGAGAGATTACGGAAATCGGAGAGCGGCTGTTGCACGGTAAAGCGCGTATTTACGAGCTGCTCTCGCTCAATGAGTTCGATGATATCTCCGAGCAGAAAGAGCGCGAGTTGCTGGCCGAACATACGCCGGCCCTGGAGGCCCTCCGAGATGAGCAGATAAAGATTGATAATCTCCGCCGCCGGTACCAGCGAGGCGTTGGCCGCCTGAGCGAGCGGTGGCAGCAGAAGACCCTGAATGAGCTGGCGCGCCGGAAAGCCGCGCAGGCGACACTGATTCGGGAACTCCGTGTGAACCAGCGGGTGATCGATCGGGTCGTGGCCAGGATTCGCAATCTCCTGGAGCGAATCGAACTGGGGGAGCAGGAGCTCCGCGAGGTCGCGCGGGCTCGTCGCCTGTCTATGGAGGATATCAGGGTCCTCACCGGCAACGGCCGGGGCAAGACGACCGCCATGCGTGACATATTGCGCCGGACGGGGCTCGACCGGAAAGGACTGGATGAATGTGAACACGCGATCTCAACCATCCAGCGGAAGATCCGGAGCGTAGAAGAGGAGGCCGATGCCACCGGCAAGGAGCTGCGGTCCTTGCTTCATGCCATTACCGACGGCGAGCGAACGGCGCATTTGGCGAAAAAGGAGATGGTGGAGGCCAACCTCCGTCTGGTGATCAGCATCGCGAAGAAATACACGAATCGCGGCCTCCAGTTCCTTGACCTGATCCAGGAGGGTAACATCGGCCTGATGCGGGCCGTGGATAAGTTTGAATATCAGCGAGGTTATAAGTTCAGCACCTACGCCACCTGGTGGATCCGCCAGGCGATCACGCGAGCCATCGCCGATCAGGCGCGCACGATCCGGATTCCCGTTCATATGATTGAGACCATCAACAAGTTGACTCGCGCCTCCCGGTACCTGGTTCAGGAATTTGGTCGGGAGCCGACACCGGAGGAGATCGCGCAGAAGATCGATCTGCCCGTTGACAAGGTCAGGAAGGTGTTGAAGATCGCTCAGGAACCGATCTCCCTGGAAACGCCCATCGGGGAGGAAGAAGGATCCCATCTCGGCGACTTCATCGAGGATAAAGGGGTGATCTCCCCGATCGAGGCTGTTATCGGGATGAACTTAAGCGGGCAGACCGAGCAGGTGCTCGAAACCCTGACAGAACGGGAGCAGAAGATCTTGAAGCTCCGTTTCGGGCTGGGGGATGGGCGGGATCACACCCTGGAGGAAGTCGGGCAGCAGTTCGATGTCACCCGCGAGCGGATCAGGCAGATTGAGGCCAAGGCGCTCCGGAAGCTCCGGCATCCCACTCGGAGCAGGAAGCTCAAGAGTTTTGTGGAATCTTAAGGCGGCGGTCGGCGCCGAAGTTCAGATCAGTGGGTTCTCACCATTGATTGCGCTGCGCCGACTGCTGATCTGTTTGCTGGGGCCCATAGCTCAGTTGGTTAGAGCCCCCGGCTCATAACCGGGTCGTCCCTGGTTCGAGTCCAGGTGGGCCCACCACGACAGTCATCAGTCACACATCACCGGAGGGCAACGTGCTTCAGGACTTAGATCAGCTCATCCAGCTCCAGGCGCTTGACGGCGAAATCAGTGTACTTGAAGGCGCGATCGCCGCCATTCCGAACCAGATCAGGACGCTGGAGCAGCAATTCGTCCGAGCCAAGGCCGCCCTGGATGCGGCTACCGGTGAGGTGGAGCAACTTCAGAAACTGCGGCGCCAGAAAGAGCGTGAGCTGGAAGAGGCCGGCAGGGAGCTGAAAAAGCGACAGGGTCGTTTATTTGAGATCAAGACGAACCAGGAATACACGGCCGCATTGAAGGAGGTCGAGGGGCTGAAGCAGAAGATCTCGACGCTGGAGGAAGAGATTCTGATCGGTCTCGATGCGATCGATGACGCGGTCAAGATCCGGGATCAGGAAGCCGAGAAGGTCCGACTTGCAGAGGCGGAGTTCCTGAAAAATAAGCAGCAGCGGGAAGAGGAACTGCACGCGCTGCAAAACCGCCTCTCGATATTACGGAAGGCCAGGGAACGGAGATCCGCAAACGTAGAGGCGTCGTTGCTGCAGCTCTACCTTCGGCTCCTCAAGAGTCGGGACGGCCTGGCTGTTGCAAACGCCACGGGGCGGTCGTGCGAAGGGTGTCATGTGACCCTCACGCCTCAGTTGTATAACGAGGTTCGACGCAACGAGGCGATCCGCACCTGTGAGGGATGCGGTCGGATCCTCTATTGGAAAGAGTGACAACGGCGCAGGAGGCGGGGCGGCCCGACAGCGGCCCGACGCCTCGCGGCCTGCGACTGATCATCCATATCGACGGGGCCGCACGCGGAAATCCCGGACCGGCCGGGATCGGTGTCATGCTGGAAACGGATGACCGGCGGTTGTGCCGGACCTTTTGTCGGTACATCGGAGAGGCGACAAATAACGTCGCCGAATATGAAGCGCTCCTGTTGGCGCTGCGCGAGGCGCGGCTGCTGCACCCTGCCGACGTCAGGATCCGGTCCGATTCCGAGCTCCTGGTCAGACAGCTTCATGGCAGATATCGGGTCAAACACCCCCGGCTCCGCGTACTGTACGCACAGGCGCTCGGCCTCATTCACGAGCTGGCGGCTGCGAGCTGTCGGTTCTCAGTTGAGCATATCGGTCGCGAACTGAACCGCCGGGCTGATGCGCTTGCGAACCAAGCCATCGATGAGGCTCCGACCGGCAGGCGCCCTCAAAAGGACCCTTCATGAGCAGACGGCAGCAGATGCCGTCGAAGTGCGCGGATATCCTTGAAAGCAGCCTGCAAGGACTGGGTTTTGGTCGGGTTATCCGCCACCTTGCGCTCCTGAGGGCGTGGAACCGGACCATCGCCGACCGGATCAAGGAACGGGCGAGCGTGGAAGATTTCAGGGGCGGATCCCTGTATCTGTGCGTTGAAGACCCTGTCTGGATGCATGAGCTCCACATGCTGCGTCATCAATTGAAGACAATCCTCAATAAGGAGATCGGCGAGTCGGTCGTGGGCGAGATTGTCTTACGGATCGGCCGGGTCCATTCGGCTCCACCCCTACGAAGCGCGCACAGGCGTCCACGGGAGGTTCCGACGGTGTCGCCTGCGATTGAAACCGGCATGGAAACGTTGCTGGGTCCGATCCGAGAGCAACCCTGTTGTGATGCCGTCCAGCGACTCTATCAACGCTGGGCATCGAGGTCACAGTGACACCCCTGAGACATAGCCTTGCGCAAATAACCGTCTTCGAGTACAATCGCGATTGATTTGCACGGATCGAAACGGACGTGAGTCCAGACGGAACAGGTCTGATGAGGAGAAGATCGTGAGCCATCAGCGAACGCTTCAGAGAGTGGTCACCTGCGAGGGGATAGGGCTTCACACCGGCCGGCCGGTCACGATGGCTCTCCGGCCCGCCCCGTCAAACTCCGGTGTCGTATTCAAGCGCATCGATCTTCCCTTCGCGTCCACGATTGAGGCCACCCCGGCGCACGTTGTTGACGTCAACCACGCCACCACGATCGGCAAGGACGGCGTCACAGTGAGGACCATCGAACACCTGATGGCCGCATTTGTGGGAATCGGACTGGACAACGTCATGGTCGAGCTCGATGCCGAGGAGGTGCCGGCGATGGACGGCAGCGCCGCGCCATTTGTCGAGCTGATCAGGCAAGCAGGCCTCAAGCGACAGATGGCGACCAGAACGTTCCTCAAGATCAAAGAGCGTGTGGTGATTGAGACCGAGCGTTCGAGCATTCAGATCGTCCCGTCAAAGCGCCTCCAGGTCATCTACACGATGCGCTTCGACCATCCGGCTCTGGGAGATCAGTCGGTCGCCTTCGACATCACCAGAGAGCGGTTTGCCGAAGAGATTGCGTCGTGCCGGACCTACGGCTTCCTGAAAGACGTCGAAGAGCTGCGCCGCAGGAACCTGGGCCTTGGCGGGTCGTTCGACAATGCGATTGTCATCGGCGACGGCGGCGTCCTGAACGGCGATCTCCGATTCCGGGATGAGCTGGTCCGCCACAAGGTGCTCGATTTGTTGGGAGATCTTTATCTTCTTGGTCGGCCGGTCGTCGGCACCATTATTGCGCACGGCGCCGGCCATTACCTGCACGCGAGGCTAGCACGGGAGATTCAGCGCCGCCTGGAGCTCGAGCTTCCGGCGTCCGTCTCCGGTGATGTGATTGAGCGATGGGCCAGGCCGCTCTTGCAGCCGGAACGATCCCTCGAGGTCGCCCCGTCGTAATCAGCCTCCTGCGTCGGACCTTCCACGCCACGCTCCTCACTCCTCCCGTGCTGCCTCATTCGGCGACGTCATGAGAAACCTCGAAATCGCCAAGCTGTTTCACGAGATTGCCGACCTGCTGGAGATCAAGGACGA
>PQAQ01000156.1 GCA_003105305.1 Candidatus Methylomirabilota bacterium | reverse complement strand
TTTGAGAGGGGACAGACGGTGAGGGGAATCCGTTCCCTGGCGAGTCGCTGAACCAGCTTAGAATCTTCAAGACATCGAACCCCGTGGTCAATGCGCGATACCTTCAACAAGTCGAGCGCCTGTCGGATGTAGTCCGGCGGACCCTCTTCTCCTGCATGAGCAACCGTCAAATATCCTTCCGTCCTGGCCCGAGCAAATACCTCAACGAACTTTTCCGGCGGATGACCCAACTCTGACGAGTCTAATCCGACAGCTACAATCCAGTCCTTGAAGGGCAGCGAGGCCTCGAGGGTCCGCATCGCCGCCTCTGCGCCCAGGTGGCGGAGAAAACACATAATTAGCTTTGTCGAAATGCCGAATCCCGGGATCGCCTCTTCGAGGGCACGATGGATGCCGCTGATAACCGTTTCAAACGGGACGCCCCGATCGGTATGGGCCTGTGGGTCAAAGAAGATCTCCGCGTGTCGGATATGCTGTTGTGTGGCTCGCTCCAGATAGGCCCTGGTCAAATCAAAGAAATCCTGCCCGGTCAATAGCGCGCGAGTTCCTTCGTAATAGATGTCCAGGAACGATTGGAGGTTAGAGAATTGGTACGCCTCGCGGAGCCCTTCGAACGTGGCATATCGAAGGGCCACGTTATTACGCCTGGCCATCTCATATAGCAGCTCGGGTTCCAGTGTGCCCTCGATATGTACATGCAGCTCCGCCTTCGGGAGATCGCGGATGAACCGGTCCAGATCGCGCGGGATCATGATATCGATTGTCCTTATATATCGGACATTTGTCAGGTTGGGTGCTCGACGGAAGGATATACGACCTGTCGTCTGTGTCCATACCTTTCGAATCTCGTGCATTATTCAACGAATGCTTGCCCGCTTTCAAGGGTAGGCTTATAATTTGCGGCAAGCGTCGCCTCCCGCGTAACATAGTACGGCGCCTTGACTGAACACAAGGAGGAACTTGTGGCTGCTACCATTGCTGCCGCTCAGCTTACTCGGATGGTGACGGACGCCCATGAACGGACCATGGAGCTGGTTCATGATCTGGCGGACACGCAACTGACGGTTCCGCATACGGACATCGTCAATCCATTTCTCTGGGAACTCGGACACGCCGCCTTCTTCTATGATGTGTTTCTCCTGCGACTCCTCGGCTCCCACAAGTTTCTACTTGAAGGCGCAGACAATCTGTACGATTCGTTCAAGGTCGATCACTGCGATCGGTGGGGTCTACCGCTCCCCGATCGGGAGGCGACTACGGCGTACAAAGCCCGGGTGCTGGAGGCGGCGCTCAGCCGTCTCGATTCGCACCAGCCTGGCGCCGAAGAGACCTACCTATATCTGCTGTCGGTCCTGCACGAAGATATGCACGGAGAGGCGTTTACCTACATGCGGCAGACCCTGGAATACCCTGCCCCCAAGCTCAGCATCCCCGAGGACGGATCAAGGGCGTGCGAGATTAGTGGCGGTCCGCTGCCTGGGGATGTTAATGTCCCTGGAGGGGTGTTTCAGTTGGGCGCAACATCAGATCTGCCCTTCGTATTCGATAATGAGAAGTGGGGCCATCCGGTGGAGATTGCGCCATTCGGAATTGCGCGAGCACCGGTGACGAACGGCGAATTCGCGGAGTTTGTACGCGATCAGGGCTACCTGCGGCGCGAGCTGTGGAGCTATCAAGGCTGGGTCTGGCGCACCAAGGCCGGGGTACAGCGCCCGCTTTATTGGTATCGCGGGCAAGACGGATGGCTGCGTAGGCATTTCGATCGACTGGTTCCAGTCCAAGCGCATGCTCCCGTCATCCACGTGAATTGGTACGAGGCGGAGGCCTACTGCCGGTGGGCGGACCGGCGACTTCCCACCGAAGCGGAGTGGGAAATGGCCGCCAGCGCGGAGCCGGCGCCGGACGGGACGAGTATTACCGGCCGCAAGCGGCGGTATCCGTGGGGCGATGAGTCTCCCGGACCTGAGCACGCGAACCTTGACTCGCGCCTGTTGGGTTGCGCGGATGTAAGCGCCTTTGCCGCCGGCGACAGCGCCTTTGGGTGCCGCCAGATGATCGGCAATGTCTGGGAGTGGACCGCCACCCCGTTCTATCCCTTCCCCGGCTTTACGGTCGATTCGCCGTACAGGGAATATTCGGCGCCGTGGTTCGGCTATCGCAAGGTTCTGAAGGGTGGCGCGTGGGCTACACGGTCCCGTCTGGTCCGCAACACCTTTCGCAATTTTTTCCTACCGGATCGGCGCGATGTCTTTGCGGGATTTCGCACCTGCGCCTTGTGAACGTTCGCTGCAACGTGGGAGACAACCGAGAGTGGACTTTGCGCTGACTCCTGAGCATGAGGCCGGACGCGATATCGGACGGCTGCTCTGCTATCCGGAGGACGTCTAGTGGCGGGCGCTCTGGACGGCATTCGCGTCCTCGATCTGTCTCGACATCTCGCGGGACCGTACTGCGCGATGATGTTGGGCGATCTCGGCGCAGAGGTCATCAAGGTCGAACGGCCGGGGGTCGGCGATGAATCGCGCCACTGGGGGCCGCCGTTTTTTGGCGGGGAGTCGGCCTATTACCTGTGCTGTAACCGCAACAAGCGGAGCCTCACGCTGAACCTCAAACACGCACGCGGCCTCGCCATTGCCCGCGCGCTTGCCGAACGCAGCGATGTGGTGATCGAGAACTTCCGCGTCGGCGTCCTGGACAAACTTGGCCTCGGCTATGCGGATCTGCGGGCGGTCAACCCGCGCCTCATCTACTGCTCTATCAGCGGCTTCGGGCATACCGGCCCCGACCGGGATTTAGGGAGCTACGACTTTCTGCTCCAGGGTCGCAGCGGCCTGATGTCGATCACCGGCGAGCCCGACGGTCCGCCCATGAAAGTCGGTGTGGCCATTGCAGACCTGGCCGCCGGCCTGTTCGCCAACAACGCTGTTCTTTCGGCGCTGTTTGTCCGCGAGCGAACAGGCATCGGGCAGCATGTTGATATTGCGCTGTTCGATTCGCAGATTGCGCTGCTGGCGAACGTCGCGAGCAACTACCTGTGCTCCGGCGCGGTGCCGGAGCGCTGGGGTAACGCCCACGCCAGCATCGTTCCGTATCAAATCTTCCAGGCAGCGGATGACTACCTGATCCTGGCCGTGGGAAACGACGAGCAGTGGCGGCAGTTCTGTGAAGCGGCAGGGGTCTCCGCGTGGGCACAGGACCCGCGCTTTGCGACTAATCCGGAGCGTGTTGCGAACCGAGAGACGCTCGTCCCTTTAGTCCAAGAGCTGCTCAGAGGCAAGACGGTCGCCGAGTGGCTGCAACTGTGCGCCAACGCTGATGTGCCTGCCGGACCGGTCAACACGATCGACAAGGTCTTTGCGGACCCCCAGACGCTTGCACGCGGGATGCTCCTCCAGATGCCGCACCCGACGCTAGGAACCGTACGACTGGCCGGCACGCCGCTCAACCTGTCCGCGACGCCGGCGCAGATGCGGCTGCCGCCCCCACTGCTGGGCGAACACACTGACGTGATCCTGAGAACGGTCATTGGCCTCGATGCCCCCGCCATTGCTGCACTGCACCGCGACGGAGTGGCGTAAGCCCTCACTTTAATTCCTCATCAGGGATTTCCTGCCCGCCTTTCAGGGTTCTACCCGATAGCGATGGCCTTAACCCGTAGTCTATCCTCATATGCGTCTGTAGCGTCGGAGATGAGCTGCCCAATACAGCACGCTGCATGTTCGTACCCCAAACGTAAATATGTTTCTGATCTAATCTCATCTCAGGACCCCGGTCACAGAACAGAGTCGGCCCTATATTAATCGTGTAAGGTTGTGCATGTCTTAGGAGGAGACGACATGTCCCAAATGACCGATCATCTGTGGGGGATCATCCTTGCCGGAGGCGAGGGGCGAAGGCTTCAACCGTTTATCAGGTCGTACCTGGGCTCCGAACGACCCAAACAGTACTGTGCCCTCGTCGGGACCCGATCTATGCTGCGGCATACGATCGCTCGGGCGGAACGGCTCATCCCGAATACCCGCCTCCTGACGGTGGTAACCCGCCAGCACGTCGACTACGCCCGGGAGGAACTCCACGATCGGTCTCCCGAAACGGTCATCATCCAACCCCTGAACCGGGATACGGCCCCCGGCATCCTGCTGCCGCTCCTGCATGTCTACCGTCGGGACCCGGAAGCGGTCGTCGCCCTGCTGCCTTCCGATCACTTTGTCTTTGAGGAAGATCGTTTCATGGCGTCTATCGGGGCCGCCGTCTCGTTCGCGGCCACGCATCCCGATCTCCCTATCCTCCTCGGGATCGAGCCGGATCGGCCCGAAACCCAGTACGGCTGGATTGAGGTCGGCGAGGTGATTGGGCAGGATCAAGGGAGGGAACTGCACTTGGTGAAGCGGTTTTGGGAGAAGCCGGACCTCCACACAGCCAATAGCCTCTACCTGAACGGGTGCCTGTGGAACACGATGGTCCTCATCGGCCAGGCGCGGACGCTGCTGTCAATGTTTGTCAGATTGACGCCCAGGCTCTTTAGCGCCCTGCATCGGATCTGCTCCACCTTCGGGCTCTCCCAGCAGGCCGACGCACTGGCACAGGTGTACAGCAACTTGCCCCCTATTAATTTCTCGCAGGAGATTCTGGCGCACAGCTCGCAGCGCCTTGGCGTCTGTCGAGTCAAGGGGATCTATTGGAACGATTGGGGCAACCCGGAGCAGGTGCGACACGACATCGCCCGCTTTGGCGCCCCCGTTTTCCCGCCCGCGGCGGGTGGCTAAGGGAGGTTCCCATGATGACACTTAAGAAGGTGCTGGTACCAACGGACTTTAGCGAGACCTCGACGGCGGCGGTCAGATATGCGCGGGAGCTTGCCTCCACGTATCACGGCTCGGTGCATCTGCTGCACGTGTTGCCGGATCCCGCGTTTCAGCCGTGGGCGTTTGGGGTCGAACCAGAGGTGATGGGGCTTTCAAACGAAGAACGGATAAAGCGGTGGGAGCAAAAGGCAATCGACCAGATGAAGAATCTGCTTCCGGAGGCTGAGCGCAAGACAGTCGATGTGCAATTCGTCACCAGGGTTGGTCACCCGGTCCAGCAGATTTTGCAGTACGCGCAAGACCAAGGGGCCGATCTTATCGTGATGGGAACACACGGCCGAAGCGTCCCCGGGCCCAATATCGGGCAGACGTTCCCATGGAACCCGCCCATAGGCAGTGTCGCCGAACGGGTGGTTCGCCAGGCCCCGTGCCCGGTTCTCACCGTTCGACATCCGGAGCACGAATTCATCGCCTAGACGCCTGCCGTACAGCATAACCGCAGAGGGCCGTCTCCGGACGGCCCTCTGCGCCTTCCCGTTTCGTCATGTCGTCCCCCATTCAGTCCCCACCCCATGGTTCCTCTTGCACGCGCAGCAGATCGTCCTTTATTCTCTATCATTATAGGAGTAGCCTGCTCAGGTAGACCCGTTTACCCGGACCGCGCATGGATGGGAAAGATGAGGACTATTCCATGCGGTTGTAGGAGTGCGAGAATCGCATGACCATAAGAGCCAGGTTGTTGTTCGGCTTTGCGCTCGTGGGCCTTGCCCTGGTGGCGGCGCCGCTGGCCCTGTACATGAGGCAAAGCAGCCGGGCGCTGCAGTTGGCCCGCCAGGAACGCAGCGGAATGGTACCGGTAAAGACGCTGCTGAAACTGGTGCAGTTGCTGCAGCAGCACCGCGGGCTTTCAAGCGGCGTCCTGGAGGGGCGCCAGACAATGGAGACGCAACGCGCCGCCAAGCAGATCGAAACCAACAAGGCGGTTGCAGCATTTGATGCGATTGTCCGGTCCGACATCCGTGACGCCACGTTGATTGATGAGTGGCGCAGGGCGGTCGACACCTGGAAAGGGCTGGCGCGCGATGTATCCTCGCGCTCGATCACCAGCGAGGAGAGCCTTACCGGACACACCGCGCTCATCGCCGACACGCTTAAGCTGCTCGATCTCATATTGGACTACTTTGACTTATCGTATACCGAGACCGGTCAGGACTACCATCTGATTATGGCGCTGCTGGTCCGTTTGCCGACCCTCACGGAATTCCTCGGCCAGGCACGGGCGCACGGTACCGCACTCTTGGTGCAGAAACGGGTGACACTTGCGGACCGCACGGTGCTGGTCGGGCTCCTCAGCAATGTCCAGCGGCAACACGACTTTATGGCGCGCGAATTAGACAAGGCGATGGCGCTGAACCCCCGGACGAAGGTCGATCTCGGCAACTTTGCGCAAAAAAGCATGACGCTCGCGCAACAGGCGATAGATCTCGCCCGGACCCGGGTCGTGGAAGTCGAGACGCCCGATTATTCGCCGGCCGACTACTTTGTGCAATTCACCCGGGCGGTCGACGGGCAATTCGCGCTGCTCGATCACGCGATGGTCAACCTTGAGGCGACGCTGCGGGCGCGCGTTGCCGCCTTGCGGAACGAACAGATCGGGCTGATCGTCTTCATGGCGCTGGTGGTCGCGTTCTCGGCATGGCTCGCGACCGTGCTGATCCGCACGATCAGACAGGATGTCGCCGCTGAAGCAAAGCGGACCGAGGCCGAGCTGGCCGGCGCGGCGTTGCGTCGTCTCAACGACTTGCTGGAGCAGGAGGCGAGGCGGATCGCTCATGCCCTGCATGACGAGGCGGGACAGCTCCTGGCCGTCGTGCACATCGCGCTGGACGACTGTGCCCGCGACCTGCCGCCTGCCGCCCGAGAGCGCCTGCACGAGGTCAGGGGTCATCTCGACCAGATCGAGGAGCAGTTGCGTCGCCTTTCACATGAGCTCCGTCCCACAATCCTTGATAACCTGGGTCTGGTTCCTGCCCTCAAATTCCTGGCCGAGGGGATTTCGAAGCGGACGGGTCTGCCGATTACCGTGGACGGCAGTACGGAGGGCCGTCTCCCGGCCTCGATTGAAACCGCCATCTACCGGGTAGTCCAGGAAGGGCTGAACAATGCGACGAGGCACGCAAGGGCCGGCAGTGTGAGCATTCAGCTTCAGCGGGAGGACAGGCAGATCCGGTGTGCCATCCTCGATGATGGGGTTGGCTTTAACTTGTCTGCCGTGTTGGCGCAAGCAGGCGACCGCGGTCTCGGCCTGATCGGCATGCAGGAGCGGCTCAAGGCGCTGAACGGAGCGCTCCAGATCACATCCGCCCCCGATCAGGGAACGGCGCTGCGCATCACGATTCCTTTGGAGGCGTAAGATGTCGATTCAGATACTGCTCGCCGACGATCATCCGATTGTTCGCGAGGGCTTCAAGACCCTTCTGGAGCGGGAGGGACTACGGGTGATCGGCGAGGCCTCGGACGGCCACGAGGCGGTGCGATTGGCCCGGACACTGCACCCGGATGTGGCGGTCCTCGACCTGTCCATGCCGCTGTTGAACGGCCTGCAGGCCGCCCAGGAAATCGTCACCGCCTGTCCCAGAACGCGAACGATTCTGCTGACCATGTACACCGAGGATCACTATGTCCTTGAGGCCATCCGGGCCGGCGTCCGCGGCTACGTCGTCAAGCGACAGGCGGTCACGGACCTGGTCCAGGCGATCCGGGAGGTGGCCAACGGCGCAATCTATCTGAGCCCAAGCGTTTCCCAGGCTGTTGTGCAAGCCTATCTGGGCAAGACCGATCTGCCGCCGGACCCCCTGTCTTCACGGGAGCGGCAGGTCCTCCAGCTTGTGGCTGAGGGGAAGACGACAAAGGAGATCGCCGAGCTATTGGGGGTCAGCATCAAGACCGCCGAGTCGCATCGGACCCATATTATGGAGAAGCTGGACATCCACGAGACGGCCGGCCTCGTCCGGTACGCCATCCGCCGGGGCCTGATCCAACCCTGACCGGCGCCACTTCGGACAGGGAGTGCTGGTTGTCAGGGATTTCCTCCTTGCTATTCAGGGAATTACCTGATGACAGTCCCGGTTACGTGGCGTATCATGCACCATAAATTGAAACGAAAGCGTCATGAGGAACGATGATCCCTTAGGAGGTGCCGTGGCAACAGATGATCGGACACGACTCGACAGCACGCTGATAGCGACATTGATCGTTGACGATGATCTTACGTTTCGTAAGACGGTAAGACAGCTCTTAGAGCGAGTGCCGGAGGTCAGTATTGTCGGGGAGGCGGCGGATGGCGAAGAGGCGCTTCGACTGGCGCAGGCGCTTCGACCCGACGTGGTGCTGATGGATATCACGATGCCGCGCCTGGACGGACTTGAAGCCACCAGGCGGATCAAGGCCGAGCAGCCTGATATGAAGGTGATCGTCCTGACGGTGCATCAGGAAGAGGCCTACCGCAAGACGGCGTGCGAATATGGGGCCGACGCCTTTCTGACCAAGAAGACCGTGGGATCCCGACTTATCCCCATGATCATCGGCTCCTAATCCTCATCCGGGTGGCCGTGGTTCATCAGCGCCCCGCCGGCGTTGACCGCGTTCGGGACGAGCACTCACACTGCCGGTCCTTCCTCCCGGTAAGCAGCGTCCAGAAGCTCAACGGGGTGCATGACCCGGGTCGAGAGTTTTCGCTCTCTCAGGCCCTTCTCGATCTGCAGCGAGCAGCCAGGATTGCCGCTGACCACGACATCGGCCCTCGTCTCCGCAATTCGCTCGATTTTCCGGTCGAGGAACTGTTGAGCTAAATCGGGATGCAGCAGGTTGTAGATCCCGGCGCTGCCGCAGCAAAAGTCGGATTCTTTCAGCTCGATGAATCGAAGCCCGGGAATCTGTGTGAGAAGCGCTCTGGGCTCCCGCCGAATCTTCTGGCCGTGGGCGAGGTGGCAGGCATCGTGATAGGTGGCGATCAGGTTTAGCGGCTGGAGCGTTCCGCGCAGCGGATCCCCCGCTAACAGCTCTGACACGTCGCGTACTTTCCTGCTGAAGGCTCCAGCTCTTGCGGCATAGATCGAGTCGTTGCGCAGAAGCGCTCCGTACTCTTTCATGGCCGAGCCGCACCCGGCAGCGCTTACCACGATCAGATCGACGTTGGCCCGCTCGAAGTTGTCGATGGTCTGCCGGGCCAGTTCTTTCCCTCGCTCCCGCTCTCCCTCATGGAGCAGGAGCGAGCCGCAGCACCCCTGGTCCTTCGGCGCGATCACTTCATAACCGTTCTCGCTTAAGACCCGCGCGGCGGCGGCATTCACCTGTCCAAAGAAAAACTGTTGGACGCACCCAAGCAACAGCCCCACACGACCCCGTCTCAGCCCTTTGGCCGGCGTGATCTCGGGGAGGGCGTGCTCGCCTGGAGTTGGAACGTGAGGAAGCAGCGCATCCATCCGGCCCAGGCGACCCAAGCGACTCAAGAGGCCGGAACCCCGGATCAGCCGCTGCAGACCGGACCGCTGATATAGCCAAAGCAGATTGGTAAGCGTCCGCAGGCGATTGAGATCGGTGAAGATGCGCAAGAGGACGTCACGGAAACGCTGCTCGGTAGCGGGATACCGATAGCTTCGCTTCACCTGACCCCTGGTCGTCTCCATCAGGGAGCCGAATTTCACCCCTGACGGACAGGCCGTCTCGCAGGCGCGGCAGAGGAGGCAGAGATCCATATGTCTGGCGAAGCTGTCTGAGATGTCCGACTTGCCTTCTGAGGCGGCCCGGATTAGGTAGAGCCGTCCGCGCGGGCTGTCCATTTCATTACCCAGAACCAGGTAGGTGGGACAGGTCGGCAGGCAGAATCCGCAGTGGATGCAATCGAGAAAAAGCTCGGGATCAGGCGGATCGAGCCGATCGAAGGCGCGTGCGCCGCTCTGTTCTGTCGGTTGGATTACCGTACTCGTGCTGACCTCCTCAGCGTGTCTTTCCCATCAGTGACCTGGCCACTTCACCTCCTTTTGACGATACTTCACCGTCAGACGGAGATTTTCTAACGAGTCTATGCAGGCCGAATCCGACTTCTCCACCGTTTTCGCGCGGGACGGCTCAAACACCAACCCGTAGTTCTCATTCGGGTGCGTCCACCAGTTCACTACTTGCTTTGTGACCCCATAGTAACCATCGCTGACTGCAGTCGTGTCAAGATTATCGTACAGAAGAGTGACGGGAGTCGCACCCCTTTTCCATGGGCCTGTTGCCTCGTAGAGGGCTTTCGCGCATGACTTCGACGAACCCCCTTTCAGCCTCTTCGTCTTCCACGACACGGCGGCAGACTCGATACTTTCTACCGGACCTAGCAACTTGGTCAGGTCAAAACGCACGTAGCCGCGACTGAAGGTGCTCACCCACTTCCAACATGGAAATGGCTCTGTACCAGGATCATTGGCGTCTCCCCACCCGACAACCGGAGACGGAAACGGGGAGGTAAACTCCTTCAGGGTGTTGGCGGGGATGACGCCTTGACTACCCGTACAGGCGCTTCCAAAGATATTGATATCAACGCAATAAGAATCCGAAGCCTCATTGTGTTTGCTCGTACAATCCTGAGCCACGAGAGCCGGTTCCAGATGCACCGTCAAGGTATTTGCGCATCCCACCAAGACGAGGACGCTCAGCAAGAACGGCGCGGTCTTCATTATGTTGAACGGCATTCGATCGCGCATGGTTGTCCTCCCTTCGTTGTCCGTTTCTTGTTATGACGCCGAGTATAGCCCACAGCGTATCGTCTGGGCGGTCAGACGCGCGCCGTCGTGAGTCGAGAACATTCAGCCTGACAGTACGCAATCTGTCCCCAGCGCGCCCGCCTGACCCATCGGTGACGCCATCGTTCTGTTTTGGAAGAGGTCTTGAATCCAAGCGCACATGGATACTCACTTACGTCCCGTATGATCTTGGTACGCAGCAATGCCAGCCGAGTCAAGTAGTCGACAAGGCGGATAATGTTCGACTTCTCTGCGGCATCTTTTGGGGTGTCGTTCACGGCTTGCCTCACCGCCATCATCGTCGCGGCGTAACGCCTAACGGCTCACCGGCTGGATCGACTACCAGCAAAATCCATCCGACGCAACCATTCGTTGGCGTGCGATTGGCTAAAGCGGATCGCGTCACCTGATGTGCTCACATCGCTTTTGGCTATAGGTGTACAAGCCATTCTGCCAAACGACTCTTGATGCGCCCGAGCCGCTCGGGCGTGATCTGCCCTATAGCACCAAACAGAAGCTCGCCCTGAACACCGCAAGGCGGCCGATCCGAATAACACTGGAGACTTTCAGGCCACTTTTGGCAAAGTCAGAGTCATCTTCCTGAACGACTTCATCGAATTCGGGAATCGTGTGGCGAATCTGCGACGAAATCATGCAGACCAGCCAGTCATTATAACTGCCAGGCAGTTTGCCTAGCAGGAGTGCAGGCCGAAGCCTCCTCTCCTGCAGATCGGTCTGTGGGAATTTGAATAGGACAATTTGTCCCGCCTGTTTCATGTAAAGACTACTTTGAGATCGGCAGTGGTGTAGGTCGGCAGGTCTTCGTCTTCCATCCCTCGCATGGCCAGCGTGAGGGACAAATCTGTCCAGTCGCTGTTTTTCTCGCGTACCGACTTCGCGAGGAGATATTCCACGAACTCAAGCACCTCAACCTGGGCCGATGAGGGTAGTTTTCTAACATACTGTTGAATCTTCTCGGCGATGGTCATGGCATTATCTCCTGACAGTCAGTCTCTCATCTAACAAGTGCGGTTTTATTCGTTGTACCAGAAACCTGCAACATAACAACACGGCACATGTGATGCAGGCATAGCCGATAACCGTCAAATATACCGTTCAGCATTTTCCGATTCCCATAGCTGACGAAATACTCCCGTTCTTCTTACGGACTTGTCAAGAAGATTCTGGGTATCGATTGATGCTGACGGCCACGGCCAGTGACGGCGATCGGACCGGTTGTGGATCATCTTTGCTGTGGCACTTTTGCCCGGCCTACCCTATACTAAGAGCTACTTACGAACACCTTCGATCTTGTCACACCTCGAGAGGCGTGAACGATGAACCAGGTGATTGCTCCAACTTCGACCGGCCTGACCGGCCTGACCGTCGTCTCCTTTGAAAGCCGCCTGTCTGCCCCGATGGCCGATCTGATCAGCCGTCAGGGGGGGGCGTCGATCTCCGCGCCTGCGCTTCGCGAGATCCCGAGCACGGAGCCTACCGAAGCGATCGAATTTGCGAAGGCGTTGCTGGCCGGTCAGATCGATATGGTCGTATGGCTGAGCGGCGTCGGCGCCCGCACCCTGCTGACCGCGTTGGAAGGCGCGGTGTCGCGTTCGGAGTTTCTGGCGGCCCTGAGTCGAATTCCATCGATTGTCCTTGGTCCAAAGCCCCAGGCGGCTTTGCGGGAACTCGGAATTCCGATTTCACTGACCGTTCCGGAACCCAACACGTGGCGCGAGATTCTCAGCGCGTTCGATGAAGCGGTGACCCCTCTGCAAGGTCGGCGCGTAGCGGTGCAGGAGTACGGGCGCAGCAACCCGGAGCTAGTGGCGGGGTTAGAGGCGCGAGGGGCCTCGGTTATGCCTGTCTCCGTCTACCGGTGGGCATTGCCGGAAGACTGTGGCCCCCTCCGGCGCGCCGTCAAGGCCATTATTGAGCGACGAGTCGATCTGGTCCTCTTYACTACCGCCATACAGGTCGATCATCTGCTGCAGGTCGCGGCGGCGGAGGGTCTGGAGGAGCCGTTGCGGGCAGGCTTGCGAGAGACGGTCGTCGCATCAATCGGCCCCACGTGCACCAACACGTTACGCGAACATGGTCTGGTTGTGGATTTGGAGCCGGAACATCCGAAGATGGGCCATCTTGTCCAGATGGCAGCGCGCCATACCCACGTGTTGCGACGGATCAAGCGAGCGAGATCGGTGGATGTCTCAGGGGGGGCGAGGCAGAAGGCGGAAGGCAGAGATCCGTTGCATGAAAGCCCRTTCCTGAAGGCTTGCCGCCTGGAGCCGACCCCCTATACGCCGATCTGGATCATGCGGCAGGCGGGGCGGTACATGCAGGAGTATCGGGAGATTCGAGGCAAGCTGTCGTTTCTGGATCTGTGCCACCGGTCCGATCTGGCGGCAGAGGTAACGGTGACAGCCGCCGAACGACTGGGCGTCGATGCCGCCATCATCTTCGGCGACATCCTCCTGGTGGTGGAACCGATGGGGGTAGCCCTGGAGTTTACCAAAGGAGACGGTCCGGTCATCCATCATCCGGTCCGGTGCGGGGCCGATCTGAAACGGCTGCGACCGGTCGATATGGAAGAATCGCTGTCGTTCCTCTTTGAGGCGGTGCGCCTGGCGCGCGCCGCGCTGCCGTCGAATATTCCGCTGATCGGGTTCGCCGGGGCGCCGTTCACCCTGGCCTCGTATATGATCGAGGGACGCGGGTCGCGCCAATATCAGCAGACGAAGACGCTCATGTACCGCGATCCGGCCGCCTGGCACGCCCTCATGGAACGACTGGCGGACGTTGTCTCCGACTACCTGAACGGCCAGATCGCCGCAGGAGTCCAGGTGGTGCAACTGTTCGATAGCTGGGTCGGCTGCCTCAATCCGGATGACTATCGGGAGTTCGTCCTGCCTCACACGAAGCGTGCGATCACAAAGCTAAAGCCCGGTGTGCCGGTTATCCACTTCGGGACCGATACGACGTCGCT
>PQAQ01000155.1:5646-8181 GCA_003105305.1 Candidatus Methylomirabilota bacterium | reverse complement strand
GCGCTAGGTCTCGAGCGCTTTGACCTGTTTCTGACCCGCCAGCTTATCCTCCAGGGTCAGGGTAGCTTTGGTCGAGCGACGAGCCTCCTTGTTCTGGCGGTCCAGGTCTTTAATCTCGCGTTCCAGGCCGACCTTCAAATCATCCGCCCAGCCGTCCAGCTTATCGGCTTCGGCCTCGAAGAAGGTCGCATTGCGCCGGGAGATGGTCTGCTGGATGGCCGCCTGCCGACGGCCGAGGATCTCCTTCAGGATGGGCTGTTCGATCTCGTTCGGACGTTCCGTGACGACGCGCGCTGGCAGGCCGATCAGGCGGCGGGCGATCCCTTCGTCCAACACCCGCCCGTCGTCCGTAGCGGCTGCAAAGATCAGGTGATCCTCCGCCTGATCAAGCGACTCCACGGTGAGCAGCGCAAGCGCCAGCGTGCCGGCCTGGCCGACGAAGGGTTCCAGAACGCTCACCTTTCCTTCGTGCTCGCTCAGGTCGAAGACCAGTTCGGCTGGCGGAAGCTCCCGGCCCTTGGCCTGCTCCAAAATTCGCTGTGCCAACGGATGGCCAAGGCGATACAGATGCGCCTCCCCGGATCGGCGTGGCAGTTCATACAGACCCAGCGGGATGTCGCCGTCAAAGGGGCGGGAGGTCAGGCGGAAGGCCGAATCGCTCAGGAAGTCGGCATGCCCGTTCAGTTCATGCCGCGTCAGCCGCATAAGCATCCGCTCGAAGTGGTTGAGATAGTGACGCGAATGTTCGTCGCTGACCCGGAGTTTCTCGCGCACCTCGTCGTCAAAGTGCTCCAGCAGTTGTCGGCGCGTCTGCGTCATGGCCTCGTCGATCTGGGCGCTCAGTTCGTTCTGGAGCGCATCGAAGGAGACAGTGATCTCCTCTGGGGTACGGCACTGCTGATAGATCCCGGCGATGCGCCGTTCAAAATCAACACCAGATTCAATGGCGCCGAGTACCTCATCACTGACGCCGAAGACGCCCTCGAAGAGCCGAAACTTCTCCGAGAGGAGCTGGAAGACGCGCTGGTCGGCCTCGTTCTTCTGATTGAGGAAGTTGACCACCACCACGTCATGCTGCTGGCCGTAGCGGTGGCAGCGGCCGATGCGCTGCTCGATCCGCTGCGGGTTCCAGGGCAGGTCGTAGTTCACCACCAGGGTGCAGAACTGGAGGTTGATCCCCTCGGCGCCGGCCTCGGTGGCGATCATGATCCGACCCTGCTCGCGGAAATAGTCCACCAGGGCCGAGCGCATGTCGGCCGAGCGCGAGCCGGTCACCCGGTCAGTGCCGGCGTGGCGCTCGATCCAGTCGGCGTAAATCCGGCGGGATCGCGCGTCGTTGTTCGAGCCGTTGAACAGGACGATGCCGTCCTTGTATGGGCTGTCGCCCAGTACACGCAGCAGGTAGTCCTGCGTACGGCGCGATTCGGTAAATACGATGGCCTTGCGGGCCGCCCCAAGCCGATCGGCCTCGGCAAAGGCTCGTTGAAGGGCGATGAGCAGTGCCTTGCCCTTGGCGTTGTACGTGATCGACACGGCGAGTCGGCGGAACCGCTCAAGGTCGGCGATTTCGCCCTCAATCGCCGCGCGGTCGGCCTGGGACAGGGGCTCTGCCGCCTCCGGCTCCGACCATTCCTCCGCCGTCTCGCCGAGGGTCTCGTAATCCTGGTCGAGTTCCTCTTCGAGTAACGCTTGAGGTTCTTTCCGTAACTGAGCCTGTAGCCGACGGCTGAGGGAGGCGAGCGCGCCCGCAATGGCGAAAGTGGATGAGGCAAGCAGTTTGCGCAGGACCAGTGTCATGAGCGAGCGTTGACTGGCCGGTAGGGCCTGCAGGTTGTCGCGTCGGAGGTAATCCGAGACGAGGTGATAGAGCCGGTCTTCGCTTTCTTCCGGGCTGAACGGCTGCACGATGGGGAGCCGCCTGGTGTACCGCACATACGGCAACACCTGGCGGCGCAGCGTCCGATGACACAGCGGTTGCAGGCGCGCCTTCAGCGTATTGAACACGGTCCGGGTGCCCAGCGAGGCAAACTGCTCGCGAAAACTCTGGAGATCGCCGAAGGTCCGCTCGTCAATGACGCTGACCAGGCCGAACAGCTCCAAGAGTGAGTTCTGAAGCGGCGTGGCCGTCAGCAGCAGCTTCGGGGCATCTTTCAAGGCTGCTTTGAGGGTATTGGCGATGACGTTGGAAGGCTTATAGACGTTGCGGAGTCGATGGGCCTCGTCGATCACGACCAGGTCCCACGGTGTCGCGCTGATATCGGAGGCTTTGTTGCGGGCGAACTGATACGAGCAGATGACAATGGCGTGGTCGTGAAACGGCCGGAAATTCCCCTGCTTGATCGCCTCGTTGTAGAACCTGGTTTCGAGGATGCGACAGGGCAAAAAGAACTTTTCCGTCAACTCCTGGCGCCACTGCTTACGGAGATTGGAGGGCGTGATGACCAGGATACGCCGTCTCCGTTCCGCCCATTTCTGCGAGACGACCAATCCGGCCTCAATGGTCTTGCCCAGTCCCACCTCGTCGGCGAGAATGGC
>PQAQ01000155.1:0-5443 GCA_003105305.1 Candidatus Methylomirabilota bacterium | reverse complement strand
GGCCGGCTAGACGATGGGGACGTGAAAGGAAAGATCGGCTGCTCTTTATAGCATAGTTCCGGTTGTCAGGGAAGGGCCGGTCAGAAGTTTCTGTGGCGGTGGACAATCACCTCTACCCGGCCGCGGTCATTGATCAGAAGATTCAGGAAACCGCTGATGAGACTCAGCAAGATTGCCCCGAAGACAGCCGACCAGAACCCGTGCACCTCGAAGCCCACGATCATCAGCGAGACGAGTTTCAAAAGCGCGGCGTTCAGCAGCGGGATGAACAACCCTAACGTCATGATCGTCAGCGGAAGCGTCAAGACCAGGATGACAGGTCGCACGACCGCATTCACTACCCCAAGGAAGAAGGCGGCAGCCAGCGCAGGCAGGACTCCTCGCACCTCGATGCCGGGGATGACGGCCGACACGATGATGAGGGCCAGCGCGTTCAGAAACATTCGAATGAGAAATCCCATCAAGACACCTCAGGGCGACGTCAGTTGAACTCGCCTCGCAGAAACCGTTCTCGTGTGTCGAGCCGCATCCGTTTGCCGCTGGTGGTTTTGCTCAGGGTTCCCGGCGCGACCAGCAGCACCTGATCGATAACCGTCCCGCCTGCTGGCCGATAGACGTCGTCCACTCGGGAGCGGACCTCCCTCATCAAGGTATCGCGGAGCGACTTATGATTCCGTGGATCGGCAAGCTCGACTACCGCTACGACACGTTGGGTTCCGGATCTGGCATCGGTGACGCCGAAGACGACGGTTCGCCCCGGCCTGACGCCTTCAACGGTCTCGATGACCTCTTCCAGAAGGGCCGGGGCGTAGTTACGACCGCCCTTGATGACGAGCTCCTTCAACCTCCCGGTAATGTATAGCTCTCCCTCCTGGTCGATCATCCCTTCATCGCCGGTGCGGAGCCACCGTCGCCCCTCTCGCTCCAGAACGACCTGCGCGGTCGCCTCCGGATCCCCAAAATAGCCGTCCATCATACTTGGTCCGGCAACGATTACCTCGCCGAGATGCCCCGCCGGAAGCTGATTGCCTTCCGCGTTCATGATGTGAATGTCAAAACCCTGAAGCGGCCGCCCTACGGATACCCACTCGTCGCCCCGCTCTCTGCAGACCTGATACGATGTTGAGAGGTCAGGAAAGGAGACGGCGAGCGACATCTCGGCCAGCCCATAAACCGGAGAGAGTGTCTCGCGTCGAAGACCGAACTGCTCGAACTCACGTTGAAACCCTTCCATCGCCTGCACCGTCACCGGTTCGGCGCCGTTCATCAGGATTCTGAGCCGGGAGAGGTCAAGACGGCTCCCTTGTCCATAAGTGGGATGCTGAGCAAACCGTCTGGGGGCAATCCGGCACATCCGTGCGAGCCGCCCGATCGCGGAATTATTGGCCACCGAGATTGTCGCACTGCACCGATGGAGCGCCCATATCCACCGGATCGGATCGTGGGTGAAGTCGATGGGCGACATGAGGTAGGCTTCCATCCCGAGGGCACAGGAACCCAACATCACCCCGATGAGCCCCATATCGTGATAGAGCGGCAACCACGACATCACCTTGTCGTCCGGTCTGGGCCGGATCGCTTCCCCGAACGCCCTGATGTTGGCCATAATCGCCCGATGACTGAGCATCACGCCCTTCTGAACGCCGGTCGATCCGGACGTGAATTGAATCAGCGCCGTGGCGCTGCCGTCCATGTCCGGCGTCTGAAAGCGAGCGGTGCCTCGCAACAGGTCCGATGCCGAGACAAAGATCGGCGCTTTTGGGAGCTGTCTGGCGGCTGCGCGACAGACCGGACCGAAATCCGGTTCAGCAATTACCACAGCCGGTCGGGACGTCTGGCAGACGTGGACCTGCTGGTCTACGTAACGACAGAGGCGCTGGAGCTTCTCCAGTAGGGCTATCAACGGCTGTTTGCCGCTTTTTCCCCCTCGACCGCGTCTGGCGAACGGTCGTTGGAGAAGCCGGCCGATGATCCACTTGGCGGGAGTATACGTACGGGTCGCGGTTGCTGCGGCCAGCGTCTGCAGCAGACCCTTCGGTAGGAGCAGGGGCGGGTACGTAGGAACGGCCACCGCGCCGGCCAGCCAGCTTCCGAACAGCGCCTGCAGGATCGGCCGCCCGGTGGGGAGCATGATGAGGACCCGGTCGCCCGGCCGGACCCCCAGTTGCTGAAGGAGCGCGGCGACCCGCTCGGCCTCCTGATACAACGCACTAAACCGGATCGGCGCATCGGGGTCCACGTTGTGGAGCAGGGAACACCAGGGTTCATCCGGGCGGTGTTCCGCTTGATAGCGAACCAACTCGCCGATGGTATCCGAAGCGCGGAGGGCCGCGAACGGAAAGGGGTCGAGCGCGCCGAATTCGGAGGAGGATGTCATTGTAGCGTATCTCGTCAAGGGCTGTGATACTTTCGATGCCGACAGGTCGTGTGATGGCCTGCGTGAGGTATTGAAATGAGGTTGACTATGCTTGGATAGCATACTATCCTCGGCCTGGCAAGTAATTGTCGCCAGGACATACACGACGTTTCAGCACGGAAAGGGTGGTGATGGTTGCGTCTGATCATGACGGTTCGCGGCATGGACATACGCTGATGGACGCACTTGCCGCGGTTCGGAAGATCCTTGGCCGTCTCGAGGCGAAACTGTTGGAAGACGATGCGGAGCATATTCCCAAGGAGGACGATCGGGAGCTTCGTCATGCGCTTCAGCAGATCGGTGACGATCGATTGACGCGACTGGCGCTGGACTATGCCGTGTGTGTTCGAGGTCTCACCGGACCAATGGTATCGCGCGCCTGGAAGGGGGAGTTGGCGCTGGAGGCCGAGGAGACCCATCGGCTCTTCCTGGACCGTCTGCAAAGACTGGAGCGCCTGGCCCGGTATCCCGCAGGGCGCCTGTGGCTACGGTTGCAGGCCTGCTTGCGCCGAGTCTTTCATCGGCCGCCCCATTCACAACGCCTGCCTGTACCCGGGGGGAACGGCAATCATGGGTGCTTGCGCTGAATCGATTATGTCGGTGGGCATGAGTGTTCCGAGCCGGATTGACGGACGGGAGCACCCGGTCGTCGCGGGAACGAAATCGGGACGATGATCGGAAAACTGATCCGATGGCTGATCGTTTTCCCGCTACTTGGCCTTCTGCTCTACCTGGGGCACCCGTTCTTGCTCAGAGCGATGGGTCGGTATCTTGTGACGGAGGATCGTCTGCAAAAGGCTGATGCGATCGTCGTGCTGGCTGGAGACGGAGGAGTCGGCCGTACCCTCGAGGCGGTAAGGCTGTATCAGGACGGCTATGCGCCCAGAGTCATCCTGACGCATCAGCGATTGCCGAAAGGGTACGACGCGCTGGTGCGGCTGGGCGTTACCGTTCCTGAAGAGCGGAACATCCAGTGGATGGTCCTCAAGGCGATGCGAGTGCCGGCCGGCGTGGTCCTTCAGGTCGATGAGCGGGCGGACAGTACGGCCGGCGAGATGGCCTACCTTGCACCCTTTCTCAGGGAACACCGGATAGACACCGTCATCCTGGTGACGGACAGATCGCATTCCACGCGGGCGACTAAGATTCTGGCGAGAGCAGCCGGCGGGAGGATCGGCATCTTCAGCCGGCCCACCCGTTACGATACCTTTGATCCTGAGAGATGGTGGCATTCTCGCAACGATGCAAAAGAGGTGCTGCTGGAGTACGGGAAGCTGCTCGACTACCTCATGCAGTCGGTAAACCCCGGCTTCAGCGGTTTGTTTAAAGGCGGGAGTTCCTCGGCCGTACCGGCCGAGAGGACGTTCTAGCCGCCAGGTGCCCGGATCGGGATTGTGCGAAAGGATGAAACTATTCATGGATGGAGGGACGTGTGATGCAAGAGAAGCGCGGGATGCTTGGTTCAATTTGGGGGGCGCTAGGATCCAACGATGAAGAACCGATGCGGGAGGCGCCGACAATGCAGGTGCCATCGACGACCGCCTTTGTCGTCGGCGAAAAGATCGAGATACGCGGGGATCTGACCGGTGAAGGCGACATTCAACTTATGGGCGGGTTTCATGGGACGATTGATCTCGTCGGGACCATTGTGATTGGAGAGGCGGCCAAAGTCGAGGCCGACATCGCGGCGACCAACATCGTGGTTGGCGGCCACGTGAAAGGCAATCTGATCGCCAGTGGACGCGTCGATCTGCTGCCGACCGGCAGCGTCACGGGTAACGTCAAGACCGGCAGCATTGCTGCCGCAGAAGGGGCCTCCTTAAAGGGTGAGATTGAGATCAATCGCCGTCAGGCTCAAGCTCAGACGGAACAGGACCGGTTTGGTCCGGCCTCATCGGAGAAGCTCAACTACCTTTAGCCATGGCAGGCAGACCAGGGGATCGTGAACGGAGAAGCGCAAATGGCCTTTATGCGATTTGATCAATTTACGTTTAAGGCGCAGGAGGCGATTCAGCAGGCGCAGAAACTGGCCGAGGAGCGGGAACACCAGTCGATCGACATCGAGCACCTGTTGTTGGCGCTGGTCGGCCAGGCGGAAGGGGTGGTCCAGCCGGTCCTGAGGAAGATGGGGGCGAGTCCCGACCAGGTTGCCTCACGCCTCGTGGAAGAGCTGAAACGGCTTCCCAGGGTCTCCGGCCTGCCGCCCGGCCAGGTTCATATTACGCCGCGTCTTGAAAAGGCGCTGACTGCGGCACTGTCGGAGGCGGGACGCCTGAAGGATCAGTATGTCAGTACCGAGCACCTGTTGCTGGCGATCGTCGATGCGGGCGGTGGCGCGGTCGGAAAGGTCCTGCGCGAGGCCGGGATTACCAAAGACGGGATCTACGCGGCATTGCAGGACGTCCGCGGTAGCCAGCGCATTACCGACCAGACCCCGGAAGAGAAGTACCAGGCGCTCGAACGGTACGCCCGCGATCTGACCGATCTGGCCAGAAAGGGGAAGTTGGACCCCGTTATCGGCCGAGACGACGAGATCCGTCGGGTAGTCCAGGTCCTGGCGAGGCGCACCAAGAACAATCCGGTCCTGATCGGCGAGCCGGGAGTCGGCAAGACCGCTATCGTAGAAGGGCTGGCCCAGCGGATCGTGAACGGCGACGTGCCGGAGTCGCTAAAGAATAAGCGCGTGCTGGCGTTGGACATCGGCGCGCTCGTGGCCGGAAGCAAGTACCGGGGGGAGTTTGAGGACCGGTTGAAGGCCGTCCTGCGCGAGGTGACCGAGCAGGAGGGGCAGATTGTCCTCTTTATCGACGAGCTCCATACGCTGGTTGGTGCGGGCGCTGCCGAGGGGGCCATGGATGCCTCAAACATGCTGAAGCCGGCGCTCGCCCGCGGCGAACTTCGGTGCGTCGGGGCGACGACATTGGACGAATACCGCAAGCGGGTGGAGAAGGACGCCGCGCTTGAGCGGCGGTTCCAGCCTGTTCTGGTCGGCGAGCCGTCGGTGGAGGACACCATCTCGATCCTGCG
>PQAQ01000154.1 GCA_003105305.1 Candidatus Methylomirabilota bacterium | reverse complement strand
CGAGCTCGTGGCGAAGATGGACGGCGTCGTCCGTTTCCCCGGCGTGACCAACGCCTGGACGATGCCGATCAAGGCCAGGACCGACATGCTCAGCACAGGAATACGCACCCCTGTCGGGATCAAGGTGCTCGGCCCGAAGCTGGAGACGATTCAGCGGATCGGACAGGAGATCGAGGCGGCGCTCAAGCCTGTCCAGGGGACGCGGAACGTCTTTGCGGAGCGCGTAGCCGGCGGCTACTATCTCGATTTCGCCATCAAGCGGGATGAGATCGCCCGCTATGGCCTCACCGTAACCGACGTGGAGGGCGTCATCGAGACCGCCATCGGCGGCAGCACGGTCACGAATACGATCGAGGGGCGCGAGCGGTTCCCGGTCAATGTCCGGTATTTCAGAGGGCTCCGCGACAGCCTGGAGAATCTGAGGCGCGTCCTGGTGTCGACCCCTATGGGTGCCCAGGTCCCGATTACCCAGCTTGTCGATCTGAAGCTGTCGAGCGGCTCCACCTTGATCCGGAGCGAGGACGCCGAACTGGTCGGCTATGTGTATGTCGACATCGTCGGGCGGGACATCGGCGGCTATGTCGCCGATGCTCAACGGGTGGTGGCCCAGCAGGTGAAACTTCCCCCAGGATACCACCTCATCTGGAGCGGCCAGTTCGAATACATGGAGCGGGCAAAGGAGCGGCTGAAGTATGTGATCCCGCTGACCTTGCTCGTCATTTTCATCCTGCTCTATTTCAACTTCGGCTCGCTGGCGAAGTGCCTGATCGTGCTGCTGTCGGTGCCGTTCGCGCTGGTGGGCGGGATTTGGCTGCTGTATCTGTTGGGCTATAATCTGAGTGTGGCGGTGTGGGTCGGGATCATCGCGCTTGCCGGGGTTGCGGCCGAGACCGGCGTCGTGATGATCGTGTATCTGGATCAGGTCTATGAGCGGCGGGTGCGAGAAGGGAAGATGTCCAATGCCCGGGACCTGTATGAGGCGATCATCGAAGGGGCGGTTACGCGGGTGCGCCCCAAGATGATGACGGTGATGGCCATTATGGCCGGTCTGCTGCCCATCATGTGGAGTCATGGGGCGGGGGCCGATGTCATGAAGCGGATCGCCGCGCCGATGATCGGCGGGATGGTCACCTCGACCATCCTGACCCTGGTCATTATCCCTGTGATCTACGAGATGTGGCGCAGCCGCCAACTCGCGCAACCCGGCGCGGCATAGGCGCCTAACGAAGATGCCAACGGTTATAGCCGAGGTGCGCCCATGATCCCCAGATCCCGTGTGATGAGTACGGTCGTCTGCGGTGAGACGACAATGTTTTCCAGGGTCGTCACATCGCCCATCCGGAACTCCACGGTATGCGCCCCGGCTGCCACCGGAACGGTGACGGGTCCCTTCGACTGCTTGACCGTTCCGACCGACGTACCGTCTACCAGGATCTCCGCCTCCATTGGGGTGACATCGATCTGCAGAGACGCCGTCACCGGCGCATTGGCCGAGGGAATCTGGGAAGTCGCGGACGGTGGAACCTGCGGCATCGACGCGGGAGGCGCCTGGTAGCTTTCCGCACCGTACTCGTACCCGACCGGCGGATAGGCGTAGCCTGGGCCATACCCCTCGTAGGGCCCCTCATAGGGCTCTTGGTAGGGGTACGCGGGATAGGCGTAGTAACCTGGTCCCCAGACGTACGGTCCATATGGCCAGTACGGTCCGTACGCCCCGTACCACCAGGGGTCCCACCCCCAACCCCCCAGCCCGATCACGACGCCACCGTGAAAGCCGCCATACCACCCTCCGCGGTAGCTATAGCCGCGAAACCCGTGACCGAATCCCCCGCGACTAGAGCCGCTCCCATGGGAGAACCCTCCCCCGCCGATACCGCCGCCGAATCCCCCGCGGCCGCCACCAGAGCCTCCGGACCCACCACCACCGCCATGCCCTGCCGCTCCCGCCGTCAGTGGCGCCGCCAACACGAGCGCGCCGGCGACGATCAGAACGCTCCAGCGTCGTACATCATTCACGATATTCATGCGCTTGCTCCTTCGCTGCGGTTAGTSACCGCARTCTGGCTACCATGTCGAARCATACTGATGGCGACTYCGACAACACCCCGCGAGTYCCCCCTGACCAGCGACAACGGTTGTCAGTGTGGCCGCTATGGATTAACTCCCGGTGGTAGAGGCGGCGGCGGAAGTGGAAGTGGAGGTCTGCCCGCTGGTTGCGTCAGGTCCCGTCTGACGATCACCGTCGTCTGAGGGGATGCCACGATGTGATTCGTGATGCTGAATCCCCTCCAGGAGAACTGTACCACATGCGACCCGGCAGCCACCGGCACCGCTATAGTACCGTGAAAGTCCCCTGCGCGGCCGATCCTCCCGCCATCTATCATAATCTCGGTGCCCGGCGGCGTGACCTCGATTTGCAGTACTGCCGTCGGCGGAGGCGGGGGTGGGTAGGGGGCGCGATAGGCGCCGGGCGGAGGTGGATAGGGATACCGCGGCGGATACGGTCTGGCCGCCTGCGCCGCCTGCTCATTCTGGATGGCGTTGCCGGTCAAAAGCCCGGCGGCTGCGCCAACCCCCGCGCCGATCGCGGCGCCCTTTCCCGGAGACCCGGCGATCCCGCCGAGGACGGCCCCGGCGGCGGCGCCGACCGCAGCGCCGGTAACGGTCCCGCTTTCGCGGGGCGTCATCGGCGTCGCACATCCTGCTATCAGGAGCAAGCCGATCGACCCAATCGCTATGACCTGCCTCATCACTCTCCCTCCCATTCGGGCAGCGGGGGCTCTGATGAACGAGCCCGCATCGTCGCCCCTCTTAATATGATAGTACGTTTCGGTATTCGTTTAGTAACAGCACAAACACCGCGAAGCCGGCCAACGGGGATGAGGGTCATTCCGTTGGTGGCGCAGGGCGCGTACGGGGTTCCATCATGCCCATCCCTTCTCGTTGCATCCGAGGCGCAGTGGTTAACTGCTTCCAGTGCTCCCGTTGCTCAGGCGCGAGGATCGCTTTGCTGTCGAGGATCAGCTTGATGTGGGCGATGTGTCGATCGGCGCGAAGTAACGCAATTCGGCGCACCTGGGCCTCCACCCTCGGGAGATCCGTCGGCTCCTGCTCCCGCAGCGCTTGCAGGTCCAAGACCGCGAGCGCGATCTGTGCGTGTCGCGCAATCGCGTCTCGTTGGAAGCCGTCACGTCGCGCCTTCAGTGCGTGGATCTGCTCTGCGCTTAACCCGAGTTGCTCTTTCGACTGCAGCATCAGGCTGATGGACCAAGCCCGGCGGCCCTCGCCTTCATGGAACCAGGGCCGAGGTCCTCCTCTGCCCGCTATTGGCTCAGAGGCCGGTCGGAACCCCATCGGTGTCGATCTGCTCCATCCCTC
>PQAQ01000153.1 GCA_003105305.1 Candidatus Methylomirabilota bacterium | reverse complement strand
TCCGGCGACAGGAAGGCGCGCGCCTCAGCCAGCTCAGACAGGCCTCCGATCACAAAGCAGCCGATGACATTGACCGCTAAGGTGCCGAAGGGGAACATTTCGCCGGTCCGATCCTGAATATACCCGCTGACCAGGTAACGGGCGATCGAGCCGAGAAACCCCCCAATCCCTACGAGCAGAACCTTCTCCACGATGCCTCGATTGATGTCGGCCCAACTTGCCTCTTTCTGCCATATTCACGGCGACTATCTTACCCGGCTCCGGGCGTGTGTCAATGTCCTTTGTTTGGGTCGACCGTTCCGGGCCGCGGTCATACGCACAGGGAGCCGGGTGACCGGCCTCCCGATTTTCACCTTGACAGCGCATCGCCTAGCCCTATAGATAGGAGGGATTATTACGGTCTTTTGTCCGCACTCTGTTATATAAGTCGGTGGGTCAAGATTGAGGTTTATAGCGCTGGCGCTGGACTACCGCCGGCAGAGATGAGCAGCCTCAACATATGACGCTCAAAATACAATTTTCAGCTTCAGACCGTGTACAAAAAGCGCTTGCCGAAATAGGACGCACCGAAGATATAAAGTTTTCTCCGGACAACCGCCGCCTGGCCATCGCGGGATACACCAACAATCAAATCCTCATCGCCAGTATTCTTCTGGAGGAATCCGCAACAGGCAAGCGAGTAACGTTGCCCGATTGCCTCACAATCACCTCACCAAGCCTGCAACAACCCCACGGGCTCTTCTTCATCGATGATCAGACCCTCATCGTCGCCAACCGTAGCGGTGAAGCGCCGATTCTGCGGTTGCCTCCGATGGGCACAGGAAACTCATTTGAATTGTCCCCCTTTCAAACCATACGCGCTGATCAGATTCATTATTTGAAGACGCCAGGGTCGGTCACGGTCTCCCGGATTGGCCTGGAATTGTATGAGGTCCTTATTTGCAACAATTACGCGCATTACATTACCCGACATATTGTGGATGCCAGAGAAGGATTCCGAGTCAGAAGAAACGAGGTGCTGTTGAGCAAGGGGCTCGATATCCCGGACGGCATAGCCGTGAACAAAGCGTGGAGTTGGATCGCGGTCAGTAATCATAATCCCCATAACGTCTTCATGTACAGGAATGGCCCGGGATTAGACCGATCCTCCGAGCCGGACGGTATTCTCCGCGATGCCATCTATCCTCACGGCGTCCGTTTTACTGCAGATGATAATTTCATCCTTGTCGCCGACGCGGGCGCGCCCTATCTGCATCTCTACGCAAAGAGTGGCGCCGACTGGACAGGCGAGCGCGCACCCGTCGCCTCGATCAGAGTGATGGACGAGAAGACATACTTGCGGGGCCGATACAGCCCGCAGGAGGGTGGCCCCAAAGGCGTGGATATCACCAGCAATATGAGCATGTTCGCGACAACTTGTCATAATCAGGTGTTAGCCTTCTTTGATTTGGAAAAGATCTTACAAAAACATGCGCACGGCAGACCTGTTCCTTTCCCCGATTGCTCTGATTGGACACACATGGGACACGTAGACCTGTCTGGAAATCGCTCGATGGGGGTCCCGGATTCCAATCCGGCTGAATTGTTCCGCGACGCAAGGCTCTCCCGTGAAGTACTCCTGCGTGCGTTGCAGCAGTTGACGAATCTCGATGCGAGGATGGCGTTGCAAAAGGCTGATCTCGACGCAGCTTACGCCAGACAGATTCAATTAATCTACCACACTCGTTCTTGGAGGATCACCGCCCCGTTGCGCCGAGTTTGGGTGCTGGTGCAAGCGCTCAAACAAAAGATCCTGTATCTGTACGCCACGATGGTCCGCTGAGGTCGAACAGCTCACCCGCGGGGCGGCTTTGAGGAGATCGGCGCGGGCCGAGACCGGCCGGACGCCGATTGCAGCGTCAGCCAAAAGTCAGGTCTTGCCGTCGAGACTTTCGGGAATGGCTATGAAGGCGCCTGCCTCACTTTCGCCCGGTCCTTGCGGATAGTCGACGGACCCGGGGACCCATGAAGGGTCCTCAGGCGCAGCGCGAAGGGCCGTGATCCGGACGTTCGTCGTAGATCGCCGCCCAACCGGTAGGATCCTGGAACAGGCGAATGCACTTGATTCGCCGATCCTCGGCCAGGGTGAACCAGTGGCGGGTGCCGGCAGGCACGGTGATCAGATCGCCCGGGCCGACCGTCAGCTCGATGTCGCGGCCGCGCCGCCCGCGGACAGTAAAGACGCCGTGGCCGTCAACCACGAATCGCACCTCGTCCTCGCTGTGGTGATGCTCACACTTGAACTTCTCGAGCAGCGTGTCCAGATCGGGGGTCTGCTCGGACAGTACCACAACGTCGGCCGCAACGTATCCCCCTTCGGCCTTAAGCGCGTCGACCTCCGCCCCGAATGCCGCCAGGATTTCGGCCTTTTCGGCCTCGGTCAGGACATAGTTGTCCCGTAACCCCTCTCCCAGCTTCGACACATCCCAATGACGGTAGACGAGACCCTCCCCCCCGAGAAGATTCGCGATCTCGTCCGGTGCGTCGATGGTCCGGTTATCGGTGTGCAGCCTCATGGTCGCCATGCGTAACCTCCTGCGAAGCGCGTCGCGCCGCCGCCTCGATCGTTGTCGTCATCGGACTGTCCTGCCGAATGGACCGCCAACGAACCAGGTACTCAAACATGAACTCAAGGGCCTCCACGTGCCGTCTGGCCTCGAACGGGGTTGTCCCCCAGACATACAGTCCATGGCGTCGGACCAATGCCCCGGGAACGCTGACGTCGATGATCCGCTCAGCCACGGCATCGGCCAGGGCGGGCAGATGAAACAGGTTCTCCACAATCGGAACCCGGATCTCGGCTGCCTCAACCCAGATGTCGAGTCCCTTGATCATTTCCAGATCCTGGAGCACGACGTCACCCTGAGAGGCGCACAGCTCCGCGATCAGGTTGTTCCACACGGTGTGCACATGCAGGACGCAGCCGCAACCGGTGGTTTCGTAGATGCGCGCATGCACCACCGTTTCAGACGAAGGGCGCGCAGCGCCGGGTTCCACCGGCCGCAGCGAGTCATCCACGAGCAGAAAGTCGGCGGCGGCCATCGATCCCTTGTCCCGACCGCTGGCGGAGACCATCATCAGGAGCGGCTCATCAGGAGCGCTGACCCGCACCGACAGGTTACCGCTGGTCCCCGGGAACCATCCCCGTCCGGCGAAGACGGCTGCGACCTCAATCAAGGCGATTCGG
>PQAQ01000152.1 GCA_003105305.1 Candidatus Methylomirabilota bacterium | reverse complement strand
AGTTGTTGCAGCATCTTCCCCAGCTCCTTATGTCCGTCCTTCCCCAGGAGTTTCCCGACTTGCGTTTTGATGCGTCCCTCGATGCTGCCCGCCTGTGGTGTGATGACCGGGTCGGACGACGGACCCTGCACCTTTGCTTCGAGCGTAGTTTTCGCTACCTTGGCGGTGACGTCGAGATCCATGGTCTGATTGAGCAGATTGAAGCTCCCGGCGACATAGAACCTGGCCCCGTTCCGCAGCAACGTCAGATCCTTGGTTCGCAGGATCCCGCCGTCGAGGGCCCAATGGGCGTTGAGCCGGTCGAACTCGTTCAGCGTGAGGGCGGGAACCCCTAATCCCTTCAGGACAGGATCGATGGTTTTGGAGAGCCGTTCCAGGGGCGCATAACCTGTCACGCGTCCATCGGTCATGGCCATGTCCGATTGGGCCGAGACCCTGGCGAGCGCCCCGGGGCCGAACGGCCCAGAAAGCCCTATCTTCGAATCCAGCGTCATCACGCCCCGCAGGGTCCATTGCGGCTGCTGGATTGCGCTCAATAACGGTTCGGCCTGAACCCCCTCCAGATGCGTCGCGACGGTTGCGCGGGGGGGTGACCCTCGCCAGTCGAGAGCGGCATCGCCCGTCAAGGTTCCGCCATAAAAGCCGCCACGGAGTCGACGGAGTGTGAGGCGTCGGCAGCAGTAGCGCAGGTCGCCTTCGGCGTCGGTCAGGAGCAGCTTTCCCCAACGCAGCACGCCGGTTTGTAGATGTCCCTCGACCTGAAGGTCGCCTTCCGCTTCGCCGTTTCCGCCACGGCGATCGGAGGATATCGGAGGCGAGGGTGTAGGAGGGTGCGATGTGGGAAATGAGGCGCTGGGGTCGTTTACTTGGCTCACGCCGCCGTCAGCTATGGTCGCCAACGCCACGATCGGTTCAATGGAGAGTTCCGGCGTATTCAACCAGAACCGGAGGCGGGACGGCTCCTTCGTTGTGAAGTGGAGGCGGCCCGCGATGGTTTGGCCCTTCCAGAGCAGACTGACCTCCGGAAGGTCGAGGCTTTGGTCTTCCCATCGCCCCTTCGCCCGTAACCATGATTTGTCGCCGGCTGTCTTGTTCCGTTGCCGTGCGGGCGCCGGACCGAGGCGCTGCAGATCGGCATTTACCTCGAGATCGAGGCGCGGCCACCCGCCGGCGACCTTCCCATCGAGATCGACGGCGCCGCTGAGCGCCGAGGCGAAGGACACGCGCGACAGGCCGATAGCGGATGTCAGTCGTGCAGCCTCGAGACCCCGCACATGAAACTCGACCTCAAACGGCGTGTGATCGGTTTCATTGCGCTGCAGGCTTCCAATGAGCTCAAATGAGCTTGATATGTCCCCGGGCAACTGCCCGCTCATAAGAATACGAAGCGGGTGAGAGGGAAGCGGGTCCGGGATATCCAGACTGATATTTTTCAGTTCCAGCTTACCCGGTCCGTAGGGGCGCAGCGGGTTATCAAGTACAATGGTTCCATCCCGGATCGTCAGGGCGCCTGCCACCAAGACCGGCAGGGCGGACGGTCCCCTCGCCACTCTGGCGCTGTCGGCGTGACGCGGTTCGGTGGCTGTCGCGCGGACGGACGGATGTATCAGATCGTCAAAGTTCCACCCGTCCGGCCCTTTGGCCAACCTGATACGCACCTCGTCCATACGGATGTCGCTGATCTGGATAGCGCCTCTGAGCAGCGGAAGCAGTTTAAGGGTGATATGAAACCGTTTGGCGTCCAGGAACGGTTCGGACCAAGGGGCGCGATCGGCGATACTGAAGTTCTGGATGGTCAGCCCCGGGGACGGCAGAAGTTGTGCGCGCAAGCTGCTTGCGGTCACCGTGCGGTTCAGGAGTTGGCCGACACGGCTGATGAGGATTGTTCGGTATCGCTCCTGGTCCAGCAGCAGTGGACCGGCAAGGAGCGCTGCGACCAGCGCAACCAAGACCAGCAGGAGTGACCAGAAGAGCCAGGGTCTCCCGCGGGTCGTCACCCGTTCCCTCCAGTGTCCTCGTTCTTGAGCCGCGCAATCAGCAGCTCATTGGCCACCTTGGGGTTGGCCTTTCCGCGGCTGGCCTTCATCACCATTCCGACCAGGAAGGTGAGGCTTTGTAGCTTCCCTTTCCGGTAATCGGCGACCGGCCCGGGGTGCGCGGCAAGCACCTCCTCGACAATCCGGCGCAGTTCATCCAGGTCTGAGATCTGCGTCAGGCCCTGCTCCTTGACAATCAGCTCGGCCGGCTTACCGGTCTGATACATTTGCTCAAAGACCGTCTTAGCGATCTTGCCGCTGATCGTCCCGCGCTGGAGCAGCGTCAGCAGCGCCGTCAGCTCTGTTGGTGGGATCGGGCTGTCGGCAATGTCTCGCCCGTCTTTATTCAGATGGCCCAACAGCTCCACCATCACCCAGTTGCTGGCGAGCTTCGGTTCGCGGGAGTCTCTGGCGACCACCTCGTAGTAATCAGCCAGCGATCTGGATGCCGTGAGGACCGCCGCGTCGTAATCCGGAATCCCGTACTCACGGACAAACCGAATGCGGCGTTGCTGTGGCAGCTCCGGAAGCGTCGCGCGGATCCCGTCGATCCATTGGGACGAGGGGGCCAACGGGACCAGGTCGGGCTCAGGGAAGTAGCGGTAGTCGTGCGCGTACTCCTTGCTCCGCATCGAGAGGGTCAACTCCTGGTCCGCGTCCCACAACCTCGTCTCCTGGACGATCTTCCCTCCTTCCGCGAGAATATGCGCCTGTCGCTGAATCTCATAGGCCAGGGCCTTCTGAACATTCTTGAAGGAGTTCATGTTCTTGACCTCGGCCTTGACGCCCAGCTCCTCGCTCCCGACCGGTCTCAGAGAGACATTGGCGTCACAGCGTAGGCTGCCTTCCTCCATGTTGCCGTCGCAGACCCCCAGATAGACAAGGATCGCTCGAAGCTGTCGGAGATATTCCGCCGCTTCTTCCGGGGTGCGGATGTCGGGCTCGCTGACGATCTCCATCAACGGCACGCCGCTGCGATTGAAGTCCACCAGGCTATAGTCTGCCGCCTGAAGCGTCCCGGCGTGCAGCAATTTACCGACATCCTCTTCGAGATGCAGGCGATGGATCTGCACGCGTCTGGTTATTCCATCGGCGGAAAGTTCGATCGATCCTCGCCAGGCGAGTGGCAACTCATATTGTGAGATCTGGTAGTTCTTCGGCATATCGGGATAGAAGTAGTTTTTCCGGTGGAATCGACTCACAGGTGTGATGTCGCACCCAAGGGCGAGCGCGGTCTTGATGGCGAACTCGACCGCCCGTCGGTTCAGGACCGGCAACGATCCCGGCATCCCCAGGCAGACCGGACAGGTCTGGCTGTTCGG
>PQAQ01000151.1 GCA_003105305.1 Candidatus Methylomirabilota bacterium | reverse complement strand
CGATCGATCACAAGGGCCAGGCTGTTGCCATGCTTAGTCAGGCGCTTCACCATCGCGATCCCTCCTCTTATTGTGTTTCAATGTACTAACAGTGTAGTACCACCGCTGTCCGGTGTCAACTCGCGTGATGGGCTGTACACTGCCTGAGTCTCCATGATGTTTGACGCCGCTGCCTTCGTCCTCCTATACTGTGAGTGCTATGATCTCAATTCAACAGGTATCCAAGCGCTTCGGCGGCCGCGTGCTGTTCACGGACGCCTCTCTGCGGATCGGCCTTGAAGACCGGGTCGCGCTGGTCGGACCGAACGGCGCGGGCAAGACCACGCTGCTGGAGATGATCGCGGGACGCGTCGCGCCCGACAGCGGCGTGATCGCGATTAACAACAGGGCCGTGATCGGCTATCTGACCCAGGAGCTGGAGGCCCATCAGGGCAGATCGGTGCTGGAGGAGGTGCTTGCCGGCGGTTCGGAGGCCTCGTCGATCGAGCGCCACCTCCGCCTGCTGGAGGAGGAGATCGCCACGGCCCCACCGGAGGCGGTGGACGAGTTGTTGGCCCATTACGGCGAACTCCAGACCAAGTACGAGCAGCTTGGCGGATATTCGCTGGAGGCGAGGGCCAAAGAGATCCTGACCGGCCTCGGGTTCAAGGAGAAGCATCTGTCCCGGTCGCTGGAGCAGTTTTCCGGAGGGCAGCGCATGCGCGCCTCGCTGGCCAGGCTGCTCCTTTCCTCGCCGGACGCGCTGCTGCTGGACGAACCGACGAACCATCTGGATCTGGAGTCGGTCATCTGGCTGGAAAAATTTCTGTCCGGATACGCCGGCGCAATCCTGCTCATCTCTCATGATCGAAATTTCATGAACCGTTTGGTTAATCGGGTCGTGGAAGTCGAGCGCCAACAACTGGTGACCTACACCGGCAACTACGATCAGTTCGTGGCGGCCAAGGCCGAGGCGAGGGAGATCCTGGAGGCGACTGCGAAGAATCAGCAGAAAAAGATTGAGGACACCCGGGCCTTTATCGATCGGTTCCGGTATAAGGCGACCAAGGCCCGCCAGGTCCAGAGTCGGATCAAGCTGCTGGAAAAGATGGACAAGGTGGAGTTGGCCCCTCAGCAGAAACGGGTTCGATTCTCGTTTCCGGAGCCACAGCGGAGCGGCGAGACGGTCATCCGGCTGATCGATCTCGACAAGTCTTACGACGGCAATCCGGTCTACCGTTCGCTGAGTGTTGAGCTGCGCCGCGGGGAGCGCGTGGCCCTGATCGGACCAAATGGCGCCGGGAAATCGACTCTGCTCAAGCTGCTGGCCGGCGTCCTGTCGTTTGAGAAGGGCGAGCGGCTGCTGGGCCATAACGTGACAACCGCCTATTATGCCCAGCACCAGTTGGAGCTCTTAACCCCCGCCAACACGGTTCTTGAGGAGATCACGGATGCCGCACCGATGGAGGAGTCGTCCTTCCTCCGGGCGATCCTGGGGCGATTTCTCTTTTCCGGGGATGACGTGAAGAAGAAGGTCGCCGTCCTGTCCGGCGGGGAGAAGAGCCGGTTGGCCCTGGCCAAGATGCTGATCCGTCCGGCCAACCTGCTGCTGTTGGACGAGCCGACGAACCATCTGGACATCCCCTCTCGCGATGTGCTGGAGGAGGCGCTCCGCGACTTTCCCGGGACGATCTGCTTCATTACCCACGACCGGCATTTCATCCGGACTGTGGCCAACCGGATCATTGATGTCCGGGACGGAGCGGCAACGTCGTATGTCGGGGATTACGATTACTATCTCTACAAAAAACAGTTGATGGCCGAAGCCGCCGCCGGCAGCCCAATCCGATCCGACTCTGCCGATATCCCGGTCTCGACGCCACAACGATCCGAAGCCAGGGAGGCACGTTCAAGGGAACGGAAGACAAAGGAACAGAAACGGGCCGAGGCCGAGATGCGCAACCGGCTGCACCGAACATCGCACCTGCTCCAGTCGTCGCTGTCCAAGATCGAGGCAGAGGTGGCCGAAGCCGAAAAGAGCCTGGAGGAGCTGTCTCTGACGCTTGCCGACCCCCATACGTACCGGGATAAAGAGCGATTTCGCGAGACGCTGGACAGGCATACGCAGACCAAACGACGGCTCGCGGAATTAACGGCGGAATGGGATCGACTCTCCGGCCAGATGTCGTGATGATATCGTTCGCGCCGACAGGGCGTGAAAAGACCTTGACAGCGGCGTCACGATGCCTGCAGTATAATGTTGTGGAGGGCGGACCGTGTGATGTATGGTCCGCAGACATTGATGAACATCTACCCGATCGGCGCCTGTCAGTCCTGTGGCGCGCGCAAAGTATCCGGCGCCAGCGCGTGCTGGCAGTGTGGCGTCGTATTCGCCGCACTGCCGAGGACGCCGGAGGCTCCGCGATATCGAGTGGAGATACCGTGGGTCAGCGTCGCCCCCCTCGGCCTGTTTTTCCTCCCTTGGGTCATTATCGGCCGTTACGCGGCCCATCGGGTCATTTCGGCTGCGGGCCTGGAGCTTGCGCTCGGCCGAACACTTCACGGCCAGGATATCCCGCATGAGCCGCTCGTGTGGCTCATTCCCGTCGCATCGCTTTTGCTGGCTGTGCTGCTGCTCCGGGCCCGTCGACGGACGGTTGGATCCGGGCACTGGCTGACCATCGCAATCATCGACTGGGCGGCCTTTCTGCTGTTGCTTGACAAGGCGCTCCAGTGGCTGTGGGTCGGTCCATCCTCGTCCGCCGAGACGATCTGGGCCGTACACTGGCTGACCTCGTGGTTCCTGCTGACTGGCGGGGCCTTCCTGTTGTCCGGCTTGGCCGCCACGCGAGCCTGGTTGGGTATGGGGGGACCCGGATCACAATCGTCCTCCTCCCCCTCGGAAGACACCCCGTTTGACGAAGAGCAGATCCGGTGAGCCGGGTCAAGGTCGGAACCTGTGGCTTCGCCATAGGGCGGCGCGATTACGCTGACACCTTCCCGGTCGTCGAGATACAACAGACCTTTTATAAACTCCCGCGGGTCAGCACGGGAGCCCGATGGCGAGCCGAGGCGCCGGCCGGATTTGAATTTACCATGAAGGCCTGGCAGCTCATCACGCACGAGCCTTCGAGTCCGACCTATCGCCGCCTCACGAAACCGATTCCGCATGAATTCAAAGATCGTTATGGCGCGTTCCGACCGACGGAGGAGGTTCTCGACGCCTGGGCCAGGACGCGGGCGTTTGCGACGGCCCTGGGCGCCTCCATCATCGTCTTTCAGTGTCCGCCGAGCTTTACGCCGACCGCCGAACATATCGCACACCTGCGCCGCTTCTTCGCGACGATCGACCGCGCCGGCTGGTATGCCGCCTGGGAGCCGCGGGGGGACTGGTCGGCGGACACCATCCAGGGTCTGTGCCGCGAGGTCGATCTGATTCATGTGGTCGATCCGCTCAAGGAGCCTGCGCGTCATGGCGCGATCCGCTACTTTCGGCTGCACGGCCTCACCGGCTACCGATATGTCCACACCGATGCGGACCTTGAGCGGTTGAAGGCGGCGTGTGGCGGCGATCTACCTACCTACTGTCTGTTCAATAATCTCTTTATGGCCGAGGATGCGGTTCGATTCCAGGCGCTGCTGGCGGAACGGTCGGAGCGGTCGCGGCTGCGAATCGTTAAGGCGGCGCGCTGACCGTCGATGACCGTGAAGCCGCGGGAACTCGGCGTCGTCGCGCCACACCCTGAGCGGTTGGCCCGGGCGATCAAAGAAGAGGCCCGCGGGCTGGGGTTCGAGCTCGTCGGCATCGCGTCCGTCGAAGACCCTCCTCATGAACAGGCATTCGCCGACTGGCTGCAGGCGGGCTATAGCGGCGAAATGGCCTATATGGCGCGCACCGAGCAGGCCAGACGCCACCCGAACATTTGGATGCCGTGGGCGCGCTCGGTCGTGTCCGTCGCCATGCGCTACGCGACCCCCTTCCCTCGCGAGACTCACGACTCAGGCGTACCCAGAGGATGGATTTCCCGCTACGCCTGGGGGGACGACTACCACGCGATGATGGAGCGCAGGCTTGAGTCGTTGCTGGGATGGATTCGCGGCGCCGTCGGTGGAGAGGTCCAGGGCAAGGTCTATGTCGATACGGGACCGGTGCTGGAACGGGAGGTGGCGGTCCGGGCCGGAATCGGGTGGATCGGCAAGAATACGCTCCTCATCTCCCCGAAGCACGGCTCGTACTTCTTTTTGGGTGAGCTGTTCGTAAGCCTGGAGTTGCCGGCGGAACAGCCGATCAGGGACCGATGCGGTTCGTGCGACCTGTGTCTGAAGGCCTGCCCGACCGATGCCTTTGTCGCCCCCTTTCGACTGGACGCCCGCCGCTGCATCTCATACCTGACGATCGAGCTGAAGGGGAGCATCCCGACCGAGATACGGCCACTGATCGGCGATCATATCTTCGGCTGCGACATCTGCCAGGACGTCTGCCCGTACAATGTCAATATCGTCGCCTCGAATGAGCCCGCGTATCAGCCCCGTGACGGCCTGCATGCGCCGGCGCTGATCCCTCTCCTTGCGCTTGATGACGAATCGTTTCGGTTGCGATTCAAAGGGAGTCCCATTAAGCGTTCCAAGAGGCGGGGCTTGCTGCGAAACGTCGCCGTGGCGCTTGGCAACATCGGCGCCGAGGAATCGGTCCCGGCTCTCGTGAAGGCCCTGTCCGATTCGGAGCCGTTGGTTCGAAGCCACGCCGCTTGGGCCCTAGGACGGATCGGCACGACCGACGCGCGCGCGGCGCTCGAGGATGCGCGCACCCGCGAGACCGATCCCGATGCGTACGCGGAGATCGCGCAGGCGATTATCGCCTGCGCGCTTTCACCGTCACACGAGCCCTGATCGTCAACTCTCGCCCGCCGCGCTCCAGATAGCCCAGAAACCCATCCCAGCGGCTTTCCGCCTTCCATTTACTTGTGAGACCCGACTCCTCCAGATAGGCTAGGGCGTCGGTCGCCGCGGAAAACGACAGCAGGTGGCGTTCGACCTCGAGATAGACGGGGACGAATCCTGCGGCGGCAAGCGCCGTTTCGACATCAGGTTCTCCGTACGCGAATCGGGAACTTCTGCCGCTCTCCTGCCATTGGTCTTTATGCAGGGTGGAAAAGACGACAGCGCAGCCCGGCGCCAGGACGCCGCCCGCCCGTCGAAGGATCTCGTCGGACATGCACAGATGGGCGACCACCAGGTCGATCGGCCCCAGCCCGCCGTAGTCGATCCGCTCCGCATCGCCGCACACAAAGGTGACATGATCGAGACCATCGGCGCGCGCGCGCCGACTCGCCTGCGCGATCGCCTGATCCGACCGGTCGATGCCGATGATGCGGCCGGCCTCTCCCGCCAGGGCGAATGTCAAACGCCCGTTGCCGCACCCGACATCCAGCACGGTCCGCTCGGGCAGCGACTCTTCGCGTATCAGGCGCAGAAGCGTGTCGCTGAGAAGGCTGTGCCGTGTCTCCCGCTCCTCGCCCGGCCGATAGGGTCCCGCGATCCGCCGCTCCTTCCACTCGCTCATATGCGCCTCTTTGTTCGATCGTGTTCCACGCCAGTATCCCAGAAGTGTGGCCCGTTTGAAAGTCGTGAAGACAGGGACGGCCGTTGCGCCATTGACAAAGGGGCACAAAGAGTATACATATATGAATATATGCAGATGCGATAACTCGCACGTCTGAACGTTGGGAGGCGATGAGACAACAACTGAGCAACTTCAAGGCCGACTTCTTTAAGGCGCTGGCGCACCCGCTGAGGATCTCGATCCTGGATGCGTTGCGCGCCGGAGAGCTGACGGTCAACGAGATCAGCCGGCAATTCTCGATTGAGCCGGCCAACGCCTCGCAGCAGCTCGCCGTCCTTCGCAATAAGGGGATTGTGATGGCCCGTAAGGAGGGGTCGAGTGTCTACTATTCCGTGAGCGACCCGTCCCTTTTCAAGCTGCTTGACGCGGCGAGAGAAATCTTTAACAACCACCTGATCGGTGTTCGCGGGATGCTTGAGGAGATACGACTTGAGCAGGCGCAGGCGCCCAAGCGCCGTTGAGGGGGACACGCACGCCTCTGGGCGCCGTGAGGTTATTGGAGGAATCGGATTGAGATGCTGGCGCTCTTGAGAAAGATCCGAACCACGTCGGTGGTCACCGAACCGCTGGTCGCGGCGGATGACGACAGGCAGATCGAGACTATGGCGCGGCAGCTTGACGAGCGCGCGCGGCGCCTGTTCGGGCGCTCGCTCCATATCCGAGAAGTAGACGCGGGCTCGTGCAACGGGTGCGAGCTGGAGATCGGGGCGCTGAATAATCCCTACTACGACCTGGAGCGATTTGGAATGCATTTTGTCGCCTCGCCGCGCCACGCGGATTGTCTGTTGGTCACGGGTCCGGTGACGCGCAATATGGCCGATCCTCTCAGGCGCACCTATGACGCGACCCCCGATCCGAAGATCGTGGTCGCCGTCGGCGATTGCGCCAGAGACTGCGGGATCTTCGCGGGCGGCTATGGGGTGGTCGGGCCCGTGTCGGCCATTGTGCCGGTCGATGTGGTTGTCGACGGCTGCCCGCCGACCCCGGCGATGATTCTGGCCGGGATCCTGGCGGCGCTTGGCAGGCGGGGTGGCCCCCAGCATGTATGACCCGCGGGCGATGCGATGATGAGTCATGACGACAGCGGGTGAGGCACTGACGCTAAATCTGCTGCTTCTGGCGCTCGGCGGCTTCGGGGTCGGCGCGGTGGGGGCGGTACTCGCGGCGTGCCGGCCAGGCGTTTCGCGATGGGTGGGGCATGCGGGCGCGCTTCTCGGCGCTATAGCGGCGTTTGCCCTCGGCGTTGCGGGTCTGGCCGGCGGGACGCTGGATGTGACGATTCCGGCACTCCTTCCTGTCGGCGGATTCTCTCTGGGCATGGATCGTCTCAGCGCGTTCTTTGTCCTGGTCATTGCAACGGCGGCGATCCCGTCGGCGATCTATGCTATTGCCTATACCCATGCCTATGAGGGTCGGTCGTCGCTAGCGGGGATGGGGCTTGCGTTTAACGTCTTTCTCGCCGGGATGATGCTCGTCGCGCTGGCCTGCAACGTCCTGACCTTTCTGGTCATGTGGGAGACCATGTCACTGGCGTCGTATTTCCTCGTCATGACCGAGGCTGAGCACCGGGAGACGCAGTACGCGGGCTGGCTCTATCTGGTGACGACGCATGCCGGCTTCGCGTGCCTGCTGATCGGCTTCCTCCTGATGGCGCATGGAACCGGTACAATGAACCTGGGCGAATGGCGCGCCGCGTCGGCGGCGCTCAGCGATCCCGTGCACCATACGGTATTCGTCCTGCTGGCGCTTGGCTTCGGGACCAAGGCGGGCGTCGTGCCCCTGCACATCTGGCTCCCCAAAGCGCATCCGGCTGCGCCCAGTCACGTGTCGGCCATGATGTCGGGGGTGATGATTAAACTCGGCGTCTACGGACTGATCCGCATCGGGTTCGACTGGCTCGGGGTCGGCGCGTCCTGGTGGGGCGGCGCGGTACTGGTCGTCGCGGCCATGAGCGCGGTGCTCGGCGTGCTGTATGCGTTGGTCGAACAGGATCTCAAGTGTCTGCTTGCCTATTCCAGCGTCGAGAACATCGGCATCATCCTGCTTGGAGTAGGAGCCGGGATGCTGTTTCAGAGCTATCATCTCGACGCCCTGGCCTCGCTCGCCCTGGTGGCGAGTCTGTACCACACGCTCAATCATGCCGTGTTCAAACCTCTCCTCTTTATGGGTGCCGGCGCCGTCGTCCACGCGACCGGAACCCGCAACATGGAGGAGATGGGCGGGCTCATCAAACGGATGCCGCAAACTGCAGCCTGCTTCCTTGTCGGATCGATCGCGATTGCGGCGCTGCCGCCGTTCAACGGCTTTCTCAGCGAGTGGCTGCTGTTTCAATCGCTGCTCCTCAGCTTTCAAATTCCGGTCACAGGAATCAATCTGCTCTTTGCATTGTCGATCGCCGCACTCGCATTAACGGGCGGGCTTGCGGCGGCCTGTTTCGTCAAGGCCTTCGGGATTTCCTTTTTGGCTCTCCCGCGCAGCGAACAGGCTACCCAGGCGAAGGAGACACCCCGGATGATGCGTGGGACGATGGCGATGTCTGCGGTCGCGTGTCTGGCGCTTGGGGTGGCGCCGGTCGGTCTGTTGAGTCTTCTCAATGGGACAGCGGCCGACCTGACAGGGACCTTTGCAGATGCGCGTGTCAACTGGCACGAGATCGTGATCAATGACGCCTTCGCCTTCGTATCGCCGCTGTGGATCGCGGCTGCGTTGGCGTCGTTGCTGGCGCTGGCTCCGCTCGCCTTGCGCATCATCGGCGCGAAGACAGGGCGGCGCGCCTTCGAGACATGGGGGTGCGGGCGCGCGCTGCAGACGTCGCGCTTTGAATACACCGGGACCGCGTTTGCTAATCCGTTCAAGCGGGTGTTTGGGCTGCTGTATCGCCCGGTTAAGGAACTGGACATCCAATTCCACCCGGAATCCCGATTGTTCGTCGAGACAATCGCCTATCGCAATGAGACGCGCTCGATCTTCGAGGAGACCCTGTACGGTCCGATCTCCCGGCTTGTGCGGCGCAGCGCGCAGCGGGCGCGTATCGTACAGTCGGGGAACGTGCACCTGTACCTGATGTACATCTTTGTGGCGCTGGTCGTCCTGCTGGTGCTGGCGCGGTAGCAAGGCGATGATTGCGCAGATCCTGATCGAAATGGCTCAATTGCTGATCGTCGGACTCGGCGCGCCGCTCCTGGTGGGGCTGGTTCGACGTGTCAAGGCGCGGCTGCAAGGACGGCGCGGCGCCGGTGTGCTGCAACCGTACGCCGATCTACGCAAGCTTCTGACCAAAGACGCAGTCGTATCGGAGACTACCTCGTGGATCTTCGGATTTACGCCATACCTGCTTGTTGCCACGATGCTCGTGTCGGCGCTGCTGATTCCCCTGCTTACAATCCGGACACCGCTCGGTTTTCTCGGCAATATCATCGTATTGATGTATCTGTTCCTGCTCGGCACCTTCTTTCTGGCGCTGGCGGGACTGGATGCCGGGAGCGGGTTCGGCGGCATGGGATCGAGTCGAGAGATGGCCGTTGCCGCCCTGGCCGAGCCGACCGTGATGATCGCGATCTTCGCGATCGCGCTGCGCGTCGGGAATACGGACCTGGATGAGATCGTCAGGCGCGGCGCGGTCGATTCGCTCTTGTTGCTCACCCCCGGACACTTACTGGCCTTTCTGGCATTTTTTATCGTTGCGCTTGCAGAGACGGGACGATTACCGGTCGATAATCCGGCAACGCACCTGGAGCTGACGATGATCCATGAGGCGATGGTGCTGGAGTACTCGGGACGGTATCTGGCGCTGATCGAATGGGCTGCGGGGATGAAGCTCCTGATCTTCCTGGCGCTGCTGTCAAATCTGTTTTTCCCGTGGGGTGTGGCTCTGGCGGTGACGCCGCTTGCGCTGGCGGTGGCTTTTATCGCGCTTGTCGTCAAGGTCGGCTTGTTGGCAGTGGGGATTGCGGCGCTYGAGACGGCGGTCGCCAAGTTGCGGCTGTTCCGCCTGCCGGCGTTGTTGAGCGGATCGTTTGCACTCGCCCTGCTGGCCGTCATCTCGTTTTTATTCATCAAGTAGGCAGGGAGAATGGTYGCCGAACTCTTCTCGAAGCTGGTCACGTTGCTGGCGTTTGCGGTCCTGGGGACAGCCTTCCTCCTGATTGTGCGCCGGGACCTGGCCGGTCAGGTTCGATTGTTCGCGGCGCAATCGCTGATCCTGGCCATTCTGGCGGCGGTCATTGCCGCATTCGCGGGAAGTGTCGAGTTGGCCGGCGTGGCCGTGGCGCTGGCGCTGTTGAAGGTATTCATCATTCCGCGCGTACTGAGCCGCACGGTCGCCAGGATCGGTTTGCAGCCCGCCGCCCTGCCGTATCTGGGGACGCCTGCAACCCTGATCGTGTGCGGATGTCTGGTGACGATCGCCTTTTACGTGATGGCTCCTGTCGCCGCGTCAGACCCGCTCCCTACAGCGGAGGCCGTTCCGATCGCCTTCGCCGGCGTGCTTATCGGCTTTTTCGTCATGGTCAATCGGCGGCGCGCGCTCACGCAGATTCTCGGCTTCTTGATGCTGGAGAACAGCATATTCTTGCTCGCGCTGCTGGCCACGTATGGGGTCCCGTTCATCGTGGAGATGGGGGTATTTTTGGATGTGCTGGTGGCCGTGCTGATCATGGAGGTCTTTATCTATCGCATCAAAGAGAACTTCGATTCGATTGAGGTCGACCGGTTAGGGAGACTCAAGGGATGACGCTGGTTGCGCTGCTGCTCATGCCGCTGATCGCATCGGCCCTCATGATGCTGGTGCGTCCACGAGCCTGGCTCGAGTGTATCCATGCGCTCGCCGCCTTAAGCGGACTGGCCGTCGGACTTATCGTGGCCGCGCAAGTGTGGCGGGGCGATGTGCCGGCGGCGGTTGGGGGACTGCTTCGCGCCGACGGGCTCTCGGCGTTAATGGTCGTCGTAATTACCGCGTTGGGAGCCATCGCCGCGCTGTACGGGATTGGCTATATCCGGGTCGAATACGACGACTGCCACCTGCCCAGGGTCCGCGGATTCTTTGCACTCTTTCACCTCTTTATCTTCACCATGCTGCTGGCGGTAACAACGGATAACCTCGGCATCATGTGGGTGGCGATTGAGGGAACGACGTTGGCGACCGCCTTCCTGGTCAACCTGCACAACACGCCCAGATCGTTGGAGGCGGCATATAAATATCTCATCCTTTCTTCGGTGGGCATCGCCCTTGCGTTCATCGGGACGGCGTTGTTGTATTACGCCGGCGTCTCGCACGCAGGCGAGATTGCCGTGAATTGGACCTCGCTCCGAGCGGCGGCATCATCGTTGAATCCTCAGGTGGTCCGGCTTGCCTTTGCCTTCATTCTTGTCGGGTACGGGACCAAGGCGGGCCTGGCGCCGATGCATACGTGGCTGCCGGATGCCCACAGCGAGGCGCCTGCCCCGATCAGCGCGCTGATGTCCGGCGTCCTGCTCAACGTCGGATTGTACGCGCTGATGCGGTTCAAGGTGGTGGTGGATATCGCCGCCGGCACGCACTTCGCCGGCCCCTGGCTGCTGGGCATCGGGCTGCTGTCGCTCGCAGTGGCCGCGGTCTTTCTTATTGCGCCGCGCAATTACAAACGCATGCTCGCCTATTCGAGCGTCGAGCATATCGGCATCATCTGCATGGGATTGGGATTTGGGGGCTACTGGGGCGTGCTGGGCGCACTCCTGCATCTCGTCAATCATGCGCTGTCAAAGTCGCTGCTGTTCATCCTGTCGGGCAATATCCTGCTGAAATATCAGACGACCGACATTCTTCGGGTGCGCGGGCTGTGGCGGACGTCGCCGCTAACGGCCGGCGCATTTGCGGCGGGTACGCTTGCTCTGCTGGGCCTTCCCCCCTTCGGACCGTTCATAAGCGAATTTCTGATTTTTCGCGCCGGTGTGGAGGCCGGACCCGTGTGGACGGTGATCCTGGGGGCGCTACTGCTCGCGGTTGTGTTCGCCGGCATGCTCGGGAGCGTCAATCGGATGCTCTACGGGGCGCCGCCCGAGAAGGTGGAGCATGGCGATGTGCTGAAGTGGTCGCTCGCGCCGCTGGCGATCAACTTCGCCCTCCTGCTTGCGCTGGGGCTGACCTTTCCGGATGCTGTGGCTGTGGCCCTGGAACGGGCGCTCGGGGTGCTTGGGGTGTCCCATGCCTGATGTGAACGGTGTCGCCCGGCAGCTTCGCGCGACAACGCTGAAACTGACCGATCTGCAGACGCGTCCTCCTCGAGAGGTGCGGGTCGGCGTCGAACGGGATATGCTGATTCCGTTTGCCGAGTATGTGCGCGACCGATTCGGCGCGAGACCTGAGCTGATTGTGGCGGAAGACACCCGCGCGGCGCGCAGGGCCTTTACGTTGCGCTATCTCTTCGAACTCGACGGCGTCGATCTGTTTATCGTGGCGTCGGCGGGGATCCCGGAGAATGACCGCCGATTCCCATCGCTGGCGACGCGCTGGTATCTGGCCGGCCGGTTTGAGCGCGAAATTCATGACCTGTTCGGTCTGATGCCGACCGGTCACCCCGACCTGCGCCGCCTGCCGTTGCATCAATTCTGGCCTGCTGCGTATCATCCCCTGTTGAAGGATGCCCCGTCGCCTCCCGTTTTTACGGACGACGGCACACCCTTTCCGTTTCGCCGTGTCGAGGGCGAGGGGATCCATGAGATTACCGTCGGTCCGGTGCACGCAGGCATTATCGAGCCTGGTCATTTCCGATTCAGTGTCGAGGGCGAGACTATCGTCAATCTTGAGACCCGGCTCTATTTCGTGCACAAAGGGATCGAGCGGCTGTTTGAGACAATCCCGTTCACGCGCGGGGTGAAGCTCGCTGAACGGATTTCCGGCGACAGCAGTGTGGCGCAGGCGCTGGCGTTCTGTCAGGCGCTCGAATCGGCGGCGGAGGTGCAGATCCCGCCGCGCGCGGCCTATCTGCGGGTGATGCTGCTCGAACTGGAACGGCTCTACAATCACATCGCGGATGTCGGCGCCATCTGTACGGACACCGGCTTCGCGATCGCGAATGCCCACGCAATGAGGATCCGCGAGGACCTCCTGCGCCTGAACGCGCGGCTGGCCGGTCATCGGCTGCTTCGCGGAACACTGGTCGCCGGCGGCGTGACTTGCGATGTTACGGCAGCGCAGATGGCAGACGTACGTGAAACCGTGAGGCGCGCGGTGAACGACTTTGACGAGATCGTCGCGATCGCGTTGGACAATAGCTTAGTATTGGACCGGCTGCACGGGACGGGACGCCTGTCGAAACAAACCGCATGCGAACTGCAGGTCGTCGGACCGGCGGCGCGCGCCAGCGGGATCGATCGAGATGCCAGGCGCGACCATCCCTTTGCGGCCTATGCGGATCTGCCGTTCCGCGTGTCAGTATACGGCGACGGCGACGTCTGGGCGCGACTGATGGTGCGGGTCGAGGAGGCGCGAGAGGCCGCCGATCTGATCATGCGGGTCTTGAACGGGCTTCCTGATGGGTTGATCTCGGCGCCGCTTCCGGCGCTGCCGGTGGACTGGAGTGGGTTCGGTCTAGTGGAGGGGTGGCGGGGTCCGATCTGGCATTGGCTCGTCGGCGAGGGCGATCGCCTGATGCGCGTGAAGGTTAAAGATCCGTCATTCGCCAACTGGCCGGCGCTGCATTACGCGATCCTGAAAAATATCGTGCCCGATTTTCCGCTCATCAATAAGAGTTTTAATCTGTCCTATGCGGGGAATGATTTGTAGAACCCTGTCAGGCAGCGCTCCGCTCCTTTTCAGCTCGCGCCACCCCCTTTCGTAGCTTCTCCGGCTTTACAAGACCCCGTATTTCCGATAAGCTAAGCTGTTTTTCCGCGCCCTGGGATATGGCGGGATGCAAGGAGGTCAGAGGGTGAACGGGTTCTTCGATAGTCTGGGCTTGCGGGCGAAGCTGCTTCTGATGATGTTCTCCCTCCTGCTGCTGACTCTTGCATCGCTGTTCGTGCTGTATTGGCACGCGGAGCGGACGCTGGTCGAACAGGTGGAGAAGCACACGATGGACCTGTCAAGCGCCATCCAGATCAGCGTGGAGCGGCTCACCTCGCGGGAACGAACCGACGAGGCGCGGCTGCAGGATTATGTGAGCCGCTTGCAACGAAAGGGGGTCAAGGAGATCTCTATCGTCAGCAATGAGCAGGAGGTCATCGCCAGCAGCGATCCGAAGCGGATCGGCGCAACCATCGACCCCAGTCACCGGGACCTGTTTATCACCGCTCAATTGGGGGAAGTGCTTGCATCCGGAAAAGGCCAGAAGAAATATAACCTGATGGTGCCGATCGTGGTGGGCAATCAGCGGATGGGGTATGCTCTAATCACGATGGTGTTGGATGATTTCGCCCAGATCTCTCGGCTCAACTTCATTAATCGACTAATCGTAACCGTGCTGGTTTTTGGCCTGGGGACGGTGGCCTCCCTCATCCTGTCCTGGAAGTATACCAGACCGATCGACCAGGTGGTTCAGGCGGCACGCCGGGTGGCTCAGGGTGATCTCGACGATAGCTTGCCGGTCGAGCGCCACGATGAGATCGGCGAACTGACGGCTAGTTTCAACGACATGGTGCGGAAGCTCCGGGCCAACAAAGAGCTTGAGCAGCGCCTGCACCATGCCGAGCGCCTCTCCAATATCGGCCAGTTGGCCTCCGGCATCGCGCACGAAATCCGTAATCCTCTGAACTTCATCAATCTGAGCATCGATCATCTGCAGAGTCGGTTTCCGCCCGCCGATCCGCACCAACGGGAGGAGTTCATCTATCTGGTTTCGTGGATGAAGAGCGAAATCCACCGATTGAATACGATGATTACCAACTTCCTGACCTATGGCAAGCCGCTCAAGCTCGAGCCGCGCCCGTATGACCTGACCTCGTTGCTTCATGATGTCGCAAAGATGGCTAACGGTAGGGCCGTCGAGCAGGGTATCGAGATCGACTGTAGCGCTCTGGGGGCGCTGCCAACGGCGTCAGTGGACCCGGAGCAGATCAGGACCTGCTTCGTCAATATTCTGGTCAACGCCTTCCAGGCTATGCCTCAGGGGGGGAAGCTGGCGATTACCGCCAGACTCATACAGGAGGCCGACGGCGGGCGGTGGATTGAGGTCCGTTTCAAGGATAGCGGGCACGGAATCGCCCCGGAAGATCTGCCGAGGGTATTCGAGCCGTACTTTACGACAAAGGAAGTCGGGATCGGGTTGGGGCTCGCCCTGACCAAGAAGATTATCGAGGAACATGGCGGGGCGATTACGTTAGAGAGCGTTCGCGACCAAGGCACCACAGCGAACATCCGACTGCCGGTGGAGAGGATGGCCTGATGCAGAGTGGACTGATCCTGGTAGTCGATGACGAGGGATCTCAGCGAGAGATACTGCGAACCATCCTGTCGGCTGAGGGATATTCCGTTGAGACGGCCTCCGGAGGAGGAGAAGCCGTTCGGCGCTGTCAGGATAAGGTGTTTGATCTGGTCCTGACCGACCTGCGAATGCCGGGGACTGACGGGCTTGCGCTTGTGGAGCGGCTGATGCGGGACGATCCGCCCACCCTGGTTATCGTGATGACCGCGTATGGGTCGCTTGACTCGGCCGAGCAGGTGCTCAAGAAGGGCGCGTTCGACTATCTGACCAAGCCGTTGGAGCGTGAGGAACTGCTGCTGACGGTGAAAAGGGCCTTCGAACGGATCCAGTTGAGCCGGGAGAATCGATCGCTGCGCCAGCAGGTCGAGGAGCGCTTCCGCATCGAAGGAATTGTGGGTAGCCACTTCCGGATGCAGGAGGTGTTCGAAAAGATCCGAAAGGTCTCGAACAGCAACTCTACCGTCCTCCTTATCGGGGAGAGCGGAACTGGAAAAGAACTGATTGCCAGGACTATCCATCGACAAAGTTCGCGCAGAGATCGCCCCTTCATCGCCGTCAACTGTGCGGCCATCCCTGAGAGTCTGCTGGAGAGCGAGATTTTTGGTCATGAGCGTGGCGCATTTACGGGAGCGGCAGATCGGAGGGCCGGCTGCTTTGAGCTGGCGAATAGCGGCACGATCTTTCTTGATGAAGTCGCTGAGATGCAACTGCCAATCCAGGCAAAATTCCTGCGCGTCCTGCAGGGCGAAACGTTCAGAAGACTGGGGGGCAAACAGGAGATCGACGTGGACGTTCGCGTGATCGCTGCGACCAATCGAGATCCTATTGAAGCGGTCAAGAACGGGTTGCTTCGGGAGGACCTGTTCTATCGACTGAATGTTGTCTCTATTGTGATACCGCCCCTCCGCGAGCGAAGCACCGACATCCCTCAACTCGTCGAGTATTTCATAAAAAAACACGCCGAGAGCGCGGGCAAGCCGATTCAGAGAATCAGCAATGGGGCGATGCGACTCCTTCTCAACTATCACTGGCCCGGTAATGTCCGGCAACTGGAGGCAGTAGTCGAGCGGGCTATCCTGCTGTCCGAAGGGCCTGAGATTAAGCATTACGATCTGCCTATTGAGGTTCGGTTCTTCGACCTCCCGGTCGCACCCTCCCCATCAACCGGGCCGGACAGCAAGTTTGCTATCGAGATCCCCGAGCAAGGGATCCAATTTGAAGCGTTGGAGCGCGACCTGATCGTGCAGGCCATGGAGCGGTCCGATTGGGTTATCACGAAGGCGGCGCGCCTCCTTGGCATGAGTTATCGGACTCTGCAGTACCGGCTGGAGAAATTTCAGATCAAACGGGACACGAAGACCGCTCCTGCAACTCCCGAGAGCGGATTGGCTGAGCAGGCGTCACAACAGAAAGGGGGGATGTGAGTGGGAAGCGTGGTCAAGAAGCGTCGCCAAAAGATGAGTAAGCATAAGCATAAGAAGTTGCTGAAGCGGACGAGGCACCAACGCCGGAAGAAGTAAAGCCGGACATTAAACGTTTGATCGGCTCAGCCATTCTAATAGATAGATTCGGGTAACATGCCCTGCAAGAGCGCCGTTGCTGGGCTGGACCGATCGGACGGGGGATGACTCTCGGTGAGAGACAAAGGCCTTGCGCGAGGCGGATTTCGAACTGATCGATCGATTCTTGCAGGGCGACGGGACAGCATTTGATGACTTGGTCCGAAAGCGCCAGCGAGAGGTGTATAATCTGGCCTACCGGATGACCAGAAATGCGGACGATGCGCGGGACATTGCGCAGGAGGCCTTCTTGCAAGTGTATCGGAACCTGAGCCGATTCGATCGTCGTTCCAGCCTTTCGACGTGGGTATATCGAATCGTCGTGAACCTCTGTCTCAACCATTTGAGCCGGGGTTCGCGATCGCTTCACGTCTCGGTTGATCAGCATCCTGATCCGGCCGATCTGTCGGAGGGGTCACTAGCGCGACTGGAGGAAAGAGAGCGAGCGGATGCGCTCGCTCGTGCCATCGATACCCTTCCTCCGCAACAGCGGGCAAGTCTGACGTTGCGGGTCCACCAACACCTTGCGCACCGGGAGATCGCCGAGATCCTGGGGGTTTCAGAGGCGACAGCCAAGGTGCACTATTTTCACGCAGTGCAAGCGCTGCGACGTAAACTGGCGGATTGGCGGGAAGACACGTAAGAAGGGAACGGCGTCATCATGAGATGTGCGGACATCGAATTCAAGCTGCTGGAACTGATCGAGGGGGGGTTGCCGTCTGACCAGCGTTCGGAGGTGCTCAGCCATCTTGATGGTTGTGCCGTGTGTACTGCTGAATGTGCCGCCTATCGCACTCTCTTGACGCGCGTCGAGATCGAGCCGGTTCCTGAGCCGCCACCAAGCTTTTGGGACGAGTTTCTGCCTGCGCTGAAATCTCGGATCCGGCAGGAGGCCGACAGGCCGAAGCCCACACCTGTTCGATGGTTGACCAATGTGCGGTCGTGGTTCGCGTTCCGACCACGCCTTGTCGCCGGCCTGGCTGTTGCGGCTGTTTCAATTTTCGTTATAGTCCGATTGCCCGACGTCTTGCCTGGTGGGGCAGGCCGCCGAGCGGCGCCGGTTACGATAGAAAGGGTTACGGGTCGGAACGGCGGAGGGGACAATATGCCTGCGGTATCTCGACTGGGTAACGGGAGCCGCCATCTCGACGAACCGCTTATGGTGGCTGGTGAGGTTGTGGAAGAGCCTGCGGTCTTAGTGGCCGCGATCCAGCGGCTCGGCTGGGCGGATGAGATTGCGGATCGACTTGAAGGGGCCTGGATCCAGCGGCGCGAGGCCGATCCGACCGATTCGCTAAACTCGCTCGATGAGAAAGAGCGGCAATTCCTATTGAATCACATGAATCAACTTACATGGTCAGAGTCATGAGGCAATTGCAGAGACATTGCTCGGTCCGGTCGTGGTCTGTTCCGATAGTCGCCGTTGGGCTGCTCTGGTTGCTTGGTCTGCTCTCCGAAGTCATGGCGCAGCCGGTCGCACCCCACGCCCCCAAGGCGCCGGGCGCGCCGGAGGGGAGGCACTTGATTGAGACCATTAAGATTTGGAAGATGACCGAGGCGCTCAACCTGGATGAAGGTCAAGCCGCTAAACTCTTTCCAAAACTGGCCCAGTTGGAGGCGTCGCGCCGTCAATTCTACAGGCGACAGCGTATGCTCCGTAACGAGCTGGCAGAGCTTTTGAGGCAACGGCCTCTGCAAGATGAGGAGATCAAGGTGCGACTTGATCAGTTAGACCGGGCTGAGATCGACTTTAGAGGACAGGAACAGGCCATAAAAGGAGGGCTGCGCTCGATCCTGAGTCCGGAACAACAGGCCAGGCTCGCCCTGTTCGAAGACCGATTTGACTCCGAGATGCGCCGTGTAATCCAAGACCTTCAGCAACGTCGTCGGGGATTGCCGCCCGGTTCCGGCCAAGGTGTTGAGCCGCCTAGATCCCCGGCGCCCGTACATGGAGAATTGCCGCCCAGATAGAGACTCGACTCGACGGTTACTGCGGCGCGGCGTGCCGGCCCGCCCGTTGTGCGCGCGCCAAACAGTGTGACTGAGTCCTTCAGGCAGCAGAGTAATCCTGCTGCCTTTTTGCGCTGTCTGGATGAATTTGGGAAAAACACGGAATGAACGTGCGGTGGAGAAGGAGGAGCGCATGGTTACGGTCAACGAGACCAGCCGAGTAGGGTTGGGGACTCAACGGCGGAGAGCGGGGACGTCTTCCGCGACGCGATCAGTGAGTGATCGATCTCTCGCAGGGCAGTGTCTGGAGCCGTTTCGGCGCGCTTGCGCGGCGCTGGTGGCCGGATTGGCGCTCTGCTGTGCGGGACTGGTCGGTATGGCAGATGCCGCCACCATGGCCGAGTTCGCGCTCCCCGCGATGAACAGCAACCCGTACGGCGTTACTACCGGCCCCGACGGCGCCCTCTGGTTCACCGAGTTCAGTGCCAACAAGATCGGGCGGATCACGACGGCCGGGGTCGTTACCGAGTTCGCGCTCCCTGTGTCAAACAGAGGCCCGCTTGGCATCACCGCCGGCCCCGACGGCGCCCTCTGGTTCACCGAGTGCAACGGCGACAAGATCGGGCGGATCACGACGGCCGGGGTCGTTACCGAGTTCGCGCTCCCCACGGCGGGCAGCAGCCCCGAAGGCATCACTACCGGCCCCGACGGCGCCCTCTGGTTCGCCGAGCACGACAGCAACAAGATCGGGCGGATCGTACCGGATCCTGTGTGGAGTGCAACAGTTTCGCTTAATGGCTCCGCGCTTCGCACGGGTCAGACGCTTACCTATCAGGCCACGCTCTTCCCTGGGACTACACCGACGTCGGTCGACATCTATCTCGGGGTCCTGCTCCCCGATGGGCTAACGTTCCTTTCGTTCATCCCCGATCCGGGCGGTACGGTCGCCTTCACCGTCGGCCCTGTCCCGGTGCCCTACTCAACAGGTGTGACGCTCACGCCTCTCACGGTGCCGTTTGTGTATACGTTTTCCGGATCAGAGCCGGCCGGTACCTACTTTGCCTATGCGACCCTTGTAGCGGCGGGAACCGATCCCTTGCAGGATGCGAACCGACTGGCCCTGGGAATCCAGACGTTCGAGTTCAGTCCGTGACCGAATAGATCGGCGCGGACATTTCTGCAATTAATCTGTTGTAAGCTGTAGCAGTCGCTGGCGTCGTATCAGCGATAGGAGGAGGTTGATGATACGAAAGTATGGACAGTATGTGGGGTTGATGATTCTTGCGGTGGTTTTCGCGCTGTTCGCCACAGAGCTCGAAACGTGGGCGCGAGCCGGTGGCGGCGGGAGTTTTGGGAGCCGCGGCTTTCGCAGCTTCTCCAGTCCGAGTCGCAACTACTATAGCCCACGACCTCCCGCTCAGCCGCCGACCGAGCCGAGAAACCCCTATGCCGCCCCGATGCCCCCATCGCCGGGAGGCGGGTTCATGCGGGGTCTGGCGGGAGGCATGTTGGGCGGACTTCTCGGCGGAATGCTGTTTCGGAGCCTGGGCTTTGCGGGTTATGGCGGCATGGGAGGGGGATTTGGTTTGATGGATCTGGTCATTCTGGGCGCGATCGGCCTGGCCATCTACTGGGTAGTGAAGCAGCGATCACAACCGGCGCCGATTGATGGACCGCATCAACGCGTCGCATGGGGTGAACGTGAGCCGGAGCAGTACCGGGGTGCGGCGTCACAGGCCACGATGGTCCAAGACAGCGATCTGGATCAGGGGCTAGCCTATATTCGACAGATGGATCCCGGTTTTGAGGAGAGCCGGTTCCGGGAGGCGTGCACCGATCTCTTTTTCAAGGTCCAGGCGGCTTGGGCGAATCGTGACCTGGAACCGATCCGCGCGATCCTCACATCCCAGATGTACGCTCAACTCGGCGCGGAAGTGGCGCGTCTCAAGAACGAACGAAGGATCAACCGTCTGGAAAATATTGCGGTCCGCTCCGTCGATCTGACGGAGGCCTGGCAGGAGCAGGGGCGGGATTACGTGACTGTACGGTTTTTGGCAAATCTCCTTGACTACACCGTAGACGAAACGACTACTCAGATCGTGAGCGGCAGCCGCACAGATCCGGTAAAGTTTGAGGAGTACTGGACCGTCACGCGCCCCGTCGGATCGAACCCTTGGGTACTTACGGCCATCAATCAGGCGGGAGATTAGGCTTTCGGCGGGTCGGGATCAGCCTGATAACGTTCGCATCGGTTATGGCTGCGGCGCCCCTGCCCGTTTTCGGCGAATCGACGCTAGGAGACTTCGCGCAAACGCCGTTGTCAGAAGCACTTCCTTGAAACAGGCCATCACCAGCTTAGAAGGCCGGATGCGCCAGAATCGCATCTCACTGAGCTGTTGCCGCGTTTTGGTCCAGAACACATTAAGGTCTCGACGCGAGCAGACAACCCGGTTGCTCAAGGTATCATACCTGGCATAGAGTCGGTCTAATCGCGACGGCAGTCGCCCTTCCTCCTGTATGCCGGAATAGACGTCTTGCCATTCACGAACCTTTATGCTCTGCCAGGCATCCCGATGGAGCGTATACAGGTGTTCAAACCATTTCCTGGCAGGCCCTTCTCCCCATACCCACGAACGATGGAGCGTCTGAATTTTACCCTGGAGGTCCTCCCATCTCTTCAGGAATATATTCAAATCATCGCGGCTGAGCAGCATCTTCGAGGGTAGCTCCTCAAATGGATCGAGCAGAGCCCGAACCTTTGTCGGCAACGCCGTCCGGGCATCGCTATAAGCCTTTTGCCATTCCGCGATCTTCAAGGTTCTCCAGATCTCCCCCTGAATTCGCTGGACCTCGTCGATCAGCCGTATTTCTCTTTCACTGCGGGGTCGGGTCTGCAGCCATATCTCTTCCATCTCTTTAAGGAAACGGGCCCACGCTACAAATAGCCGGCAGATCTCCTTCGCGCGTTTCCAGAGATGGACCGGTACCGGGTCGATTGTACACCCGGGGCGCCGCGCCAGACGGTCCTTCAGTCTAAAAAATCCCGCAACCATCGGATGTTGCTTCTCGATCAAGGCGGCGTTCTTGTACCACAGGTACACGTTGATGAGATTCCAGTAGATCCACGGGTTGTTGCGCCATCGCGCCAGGACATTCGCCATATTCTCTTTGCTGTAAAACGCTTGCCAGGCCTCTTGGTACGCGGCGGTCCACTCCTCGGCGGTCATGTGAGGGTGCATTGTCGTGGCGTGAAACGAATCCCGCTTATTCAGATCGGGGTCCATCCACTCTCCGCGCAACTTCATCTCCCGATGATCCTCGGAGCCCGGTAACGGGGTCAGCATAAAAAACGAGGCCTGATCCGGCTGAATCACATCCATGAGGTAGCGAATGTCCAGATCCACCTGCTCCTTTGTATCGAACGGCAGGCCGATGATATAGGCGGCATGGACGACGACGCCGGCATCATGCCATTCACGGATTGTGTTCACGTACTCTTCGACCTTATTTTGCCCCTTCCCCTGGGACTTGAGGTTCTCGGGATTGACGCTCTCCATGCCGACGAATACCTGGCTGCATCCGGCCTCTGCCGCCAGACGCACAAAGTCTTTCGGTTTTTTTGCCAGATCTACCTGCATCATAAACGTGATATTGATTCCCTCATCGCGCAGTCGAATGATCTCTTCAAAGGTTTCTCGCCAGAGCTTCTTGCGAGCAAAGTTGTCATCGGTGAGAAAGTAGAAGTTGATGCCGCGCTCCAGGTAATTTCTTCGAATGAGCGTGGCGATCGCTTCCGGAGAGCGCTCCCGCATCATTCGACCCTGCACATTGATGATCGTACAAAAGGAGCATGAAAACGGACAGCCGCGGGAGGTTTCTACCGTCCCGAAGTTGGGTCTGGCGAAATGCTTCATCGTTTTGGGGCTGGTGACGGGGAGAGGAGCGTTTTCGATATCGACTAGATTTTTGAGATCGTCTGCAAAAGAGTAGAGGGGTTTCAACTGCCCGTTCAGGGCGTCTGTGAGGATGTCGCCCCAATGCCCTTCGACCTCGCCCGCTACCACCACAATCGATTCCCGATAGAGTTCCTGAATGTCCGGTTCCTGGTCGCCGAGAATATTGATCGTTCCGCTGGTATGGAAGCCCCCGATGATAACGTCGATCCCGTGCGCACGGAACTGCTTGCCCAGCTCGAGCGCCCGCGGGAACTGGGGGGTTTGAACCGCAACCAGACACACCACCAGTTTCGTGTCAGGGTGGCGGCCCCACTTGATAATCTGCTTCACGGGAACCTTTTGCGCGACCTCATCGAAGGTGTCCAGTTGAATGGCAATGTCTCCCAGGACACCGCGCCTGTCGACGTCTTCGGTCAGGCCCCGGAGTACGCTGAGGGTATTGCTGGGCAGAACGCCCTTCCAGAAGCGAATGACGTATCCGTCATCATCATATTGCGAGGGTTTAATGAAGACGACCCGAAGGGTCCGATATTTGCTGGCTTGGGAAGGAGAAAGAGATTGCGGCGATTCCGAATACTGGTGCATAGGTTCCTTGATGGCTAGCAATATGCGTGAACTATACCGCGTTTTCGCGACGCCTCGCGTTCTTTCCCATCGTGTATCCGACTATCTGCTACATAGGTCGAGATCAACGCGGTGCGTTACTCTACCTCGGACTGTTCAAGTCTGTCAACGGAAAAATGGGGACGACAGAAGTGTGATCAGACTATCAGAACCCCGGCGCCGCTGAACCGACTCAGTTTCAGCATCTGGAGGGCGCGATGCGCCTCTTCGAGAGGAAAGGCGCGGATTTCGGTTCGAATCGGAATCTCTGCTGCGAGGCGCAAGAGATCGCGGACATCCTGCCGGGTGCTGTTGGCGACGCTTCGAACGGTCCGCTCCTGATAGAGCAGGGCATAGTCAAGCTCCGGGATCGGACTCATGGTAATGCCGGCGACGGCAATCGTCCCGCCCTTTCTGAGAATCCGAAGCGCCTCCAACACCAGCCGTCCGACAGGCGCAAAGATGACCGCGCTGTCGAGCCGCTCCGGCGGGTTGTCCTCGGCCTGGCCTGCCCAGCGGGCGCCGAGTCGCACAGCCAGGGCGCGATGGGTCTCGCTCCGCGTAAAGACGTATACCTCGCAACCCCAGTGAACCGCCACCTGAATAGCGATATGCGCCGAGCCGCCGAACCCGTATAACCCCAATCGCCCGCCAGGCTGAATCCCGCTTAGTCGAAGGGCGCGGAAGCCGATAACCCCCGCGCACAGCAAGGGCGCCGCATGGATGGGTGAGATGTCGGACGGCAACGGATACGCGAATGCCTCCTGCACCATCACGAACTCCGCATAGCCGCCATTGACGTGATAGCCGGTGAAGCGGGCGGCGTCGCAGAGATTTTCCTGATCGCGTCGGCAGAAGGCGCATTGGCCACAGGTGGAATAGAGCCAGGGGACGCCGAGCCGATCGCCCGCCTGAAACCGCGTCACCCCCCGACCAACCCGATCAACCACGCCGACAATCTGGTGACCGGGCACAATCGGAAGCGTCGGCAGCGGCAGGTCGCCTTCAATGATATGCAGGTCTGTTCGGCAGAGACCGCAGGCCTCGATCCGTAGGAGGAGCTCGCCCTGGCTCGGGATCGGCGTCGGCAGTTCGACCGGCACGAGCGGCTGTTGTTCGATGGGGCGCGCATGATTCAGGTATAATGCCCGCATCTACGCCTTCTCCGATGATCCTCTACTCAACGAGTGAAAGGAAGGCGACAGACCGAAGTCGTTTGCCGAAAAAGTGCGTCACGCATACCCTTAGAACCTCTTGCAGGTTGTCGGTATGAGGGTGGGCAAGAGGTGCGACCAGAGTCTGATCCAGTCCACCGTGCAGCGCTGAGCGAAGGAATCCTAATGATTCTACAGTGACGGGAAGACCGTCCGGCGCGCGCGACAGACAGTGCGAGCAGACCAGCCCGCCGCGGGTCGGACTGATGGCCGGCTGAGTGCCGGGCCCAGGCACGGACCGGCATACCAGACAACGATACAGCTCCAAAAGATACCCAACAATCCTGAGGAGACGGATCTCGAACGACCTGAGCAGGCGCGGCTCATCATGCGCGACGAGCAGCGTCAGGGCATCCCGCAGCAAGAGAAAGATCTCCTCGTTCGACTCGCCCTCTTCGATAGACGCACCCGCCAACTCCACGAGGTAGGCGCCATGGCTCAGCCGCCCAAGATCGGCCTTGAGCCCGGCGAACGGCTCGACGACTGAGAACTCATTGATCTTATGGAGGGTGCGGTTGGGCGATTCGAAGAAGACGAGTTGGCCGAGTGTGAACAGTTCCAGCGTCCCGCCGTACCGGCTTCGAACCCGTCGTGCGCCTTTTGCTACCGCACGGATCTTTCCCAGCCGTCGCGTGAGGAACGGAATAATCCGGTCCGCCTCGCCGAGATTGTGTCCGCCGATCACAATTGCTTCGGTGGTCTGTAACGGCATGTCTCGCTATGGTTGCAGATAGCCGAGTCGCTTCAACGCCTCGTCATCTCTCTGCCAATCGCTGCGCACCTTGACCCATAACTTTAAAAAGACCTGGGTGCCGAGCAGCTTCTCGATCTCCGGTCTGGCCGACTCCCCGATTCGCTTCAGCATGCTCCCCCCGCGCCCGATAATGATCGCTTTCTGTGAGTCCTTTTCGACATAAATGGTTGCCTCGACGTCGGTGAGCGCCCGTCCTTCCCGCACCTTGACTTTGTCCACCAACACAGCCACCGCGTACGGCACCTCCTGGTAGACCGAGCGGAAGACCCGTTCGCGGATCAACTCGGCGATGATGAACTGCTCGGGTTGGTCGGTCAACTGGTCAAG
>PQAQ01000150.1:7543-8126 GCA_003105305.1 Candidatus Methylomirabilota bacterium | reverse complement strand
ATCGACCAGATTGCGGAACGGTTTCAAGATCGACACATCGACCTGGTTGTTGGAGTGGAGGCGAGGGGCTTTATCGTCGCCGCGGCATTGGCCTACCGGCTTCATGCCGGGACGACGTTGATCCGAAAGCCTGGAAAGCTGCCCTATAAGACTCACCGCACAACCTACGCGCTGGAGTACGGCGCCGATACCCTCGAGATACATCAGGACGCCATACTGCCGAATCAGCGGATCTTGATGGCTGATGATCTGCTCGCCACCGGCGGGACCATGAGCGCTGCTATCGATCTTATTACGCGTCTCGGCGGCCGTGTCGTCGGCGTGGCGTTCCTGGTCGAACTGTTGGCGTTGCAAGGAAGAGAACGGTTCGGAGATCGAGAAGTCTTCTCGCTTATCCGGTTCTGATCCCTAAGGTCTGAGTGCACGCAACATGTTGTAACCGGACACGCAGATTTCCAGGCGCTCGCGTATTCCCCTCGCCACCTGCTGTTTCTTCCGTTTTGCCCAGCCGATTCACGCCAATTGTCACACCATCAAAGAGATGGTCTCCGTGTCTCATTTCGGGAACGGCGTAAACTCACCG